>JAEZGD010000350.1 GCA_023417165.1 Planctomycetota bacterium | reverse complement strand
CCCTGTGCCCAGAAATCCGTATCGCGAATTTCTGGTAAAATGGGCCGTGAAGGACCGATCAGCGGACCGCCGTTGGTCTGTGAGAGGTTCAAGGTGCGGTCCACCTGGTCGCCGCTCATGGCCACGTTGCTGATGTACAGGAAGTTGTAGCCCAGCGTCACGGCGACGTTGTCGCGAACGCGATAGCCCAGCTTCAAGTTGGCTTCCGGAATATAGACCACGCGATCGCGCGAGTAGCTGCCCTGATTGGTGCCAAGGGCGAACAAGCCTTCGTCGCGGATGTCGACCACGCCGCCGCTTGTCGCGACGGTCAGGCCGTCGATCTGCACGCGTTGGTTCATGTTACCGATGCTCATCTTGCCGCTGATGTTGAAGAACCAACGGTTGTGAGCAAAGGTGGCCATCAAGCCGCCGAAGCCGCCGTGGAATTCGTTCTCCGTATCGAAGAGGTCGGTCGTGGTGATATTGTCGCCAAAGGCGGTCAACGACGAACCAATCGACAGGCTGTTGTCGAGCCGCAGCATGTGATAGCCGCCGAACAGATCGAGGCGTGCACCTCGATCGTCCATCAGCAGGAAGTTGCCGAACACTTCGACGCCGGTCAAATCCAAGCGATCTTGGATGTTGATGCTGCCTTGCGAAATCGGCGTCACGCCATCGGGCGTGTAGCCAATGATGTACGACGACTCCAGACCGCTCTGAGCATCGATGAACGGAATCGCCAGGTTGGTGGTGCCGTCGCTGATCGCGGTGAAGTCGCCATCATCGGCGCGGAACGCGGTAAAGCGAGCGGCCAGTGCCGTGGTGTGGTAAGAGTCGAGCCACTTACCAAACGTCACGCGCCCGCCATCGCCCAGGCCTTCGCCGACATCGCCGCCGTACAGCGCGGTAGCGCTCGGCAGGACGCCGACGTCGATGATCGGCGTGCCAAGGGGGCTGGTGGTGGCCAGTACGGGCACGGTCCGCGCCTTTGTCCACCACATGTTGTATTCGACTTCGGCAAAGAGGCCGCGCGGCTTCCATTGCCAACAGTCCAACATGTCCCGCAGGCCGCCGCCGCAGTCGGACTCGCAGCAGGAGTCACAGGTTCCGCAAGCGTCGCATGATTCGTCACCTGTCGAGTAGACCGGTGTCGCTTCCGGAGGCGCCAATTGCGGCGCATACCCCGTCGGCGCCATGTGCCCATGCTGGGAATGGTGGCCGTGACCATAGGGCGTTTGCGCCTGAGCCGTCGAGGTCAACGCGGCCAGCAAGGCAAATCCAAACAATTTTGAGCGCATGGAACGACCCACCAAGGTGACGCAGTTTCGTCTACTTGCATCCGGTATCGGCCGGTTACAACCGGCATTTGCACTTCCTTCGTTACAGGGAGAAAAGTACGCCCAGGCGTCCTGTTGTCCCTGTTTTATCTGCCTTGCCATCGCTCGTCAGTTTGACGCGCTATTACAACGCGTGCGATTGTGCAGACTTTGTGGAAGCATCGATATTGATCGGATGTTGCGCCTGTAACGTTGAGGGGATTTCTGCGGCTAACCACATCGTCTGAGTGAGGGATTTCGATAGCGGTCGCTAGCAATTTGGTCGCAAAACTAGCCGAGGCGGGTACATTTAAAGGATGAAGCGACGTGCATGGATGTGCGACTGGCGATCTTTTCTGGCGATCAGGACGTAGGGACGGTTATTCCTGTAGGCAGACGGCGTGCGCTCGGTCAAAGGGCGAAGAAGTATGGCATTGAATGTGGCGGGGATTTTACGCCAGCGAACGCGCTGGCAACTGGCACGTTGGAAACAGCAATTGCCGGTGATTGCCGCCTTCGCACCCGAACTAGAAGCGCTCAGCGATCGTGATCTACGCAAACGCAGCCTCTCGTTGCGGTTTCGGGCCAAGAGTGGCGAGCCGCTAGCAAAGATCATGCCTGAGGCCTTCGCGCTGGTTCGCGAAGCGGGGCGACGCACGATCGGGCTGCGCCATTTCGATGTGCAAATGCTGGGCGGCATCGCTCTGTTTCACGGCTCCATTGCCGAAATGCAGACCGGCGAAGGCAAGACACTGACTGCCACGCTGCCGATGTATCTGCATGCGTTGGTGGGTAAAGGCACTCATCTGGCGACGGTCAACGACTATCTCGCGCAGCGCGATGCCGACTTGATGCGCGCCGTTTATCAGGCGTTGGGTCTGACGATCGGCGTGGTGCAAACCAAAGATTCCTCCGACGCTCGGCGCAAGGCGTATGCCTGCGATGTGACGTATGGCACCGCCAAGGAGTTCGGCTTCGACTTCTTGCGCGATCGCTTGCTCTTACGCCGACTGGGCATCGAACGTAATGACTTCCTTGGCGAAGGAAGTAGTCATCGATGGGACGCTGGTAATGAGCAGCCCGTGCAGCGCGGTGCGCATTTCGCGCTGGTTGACGAGGCCGATAGTATTTTGATCGACGAAGCGCGCACGCCGCTCATTATTGGTTCGTTACCCGACAAAGCGCGCGAAGAGATCGTCGAAACCTATCGCTGGGCGGCCGCCCATTGCGAAAAGTTCGAAGAAAAGGTCCATTACGACTACGTGCACGACGAGATGCGCGTTGAACTGACGGGCGAGGGTCGCCAACTGTTACGTGCCCTGCCCCGCCCCGAGGCGATCAAAGGCATGGGCTTGATCGACCTGTATCAATACATCGAGCGCGCTATCAAGTGCGATCGCGATTACCACCTGCATCGGCAATACATCGTGCAGGACGACGAGATCGTCATCGTCGACGAATTCACCGGTCGCCTGGCGGAAGGCCGTAAGTGGCGCGACGGCATTCATCAAGCGATCGAAGCCAAAGAGAACATTGCCATTTCAGTGCCCACAGGACAGGCCGCCCGCATCACCGTGCAGGACTTGTTTCTGCGTTATCGTTATCTGGCAGGCATGACCGGTACGATCATCAGCTCGGCATCGGAGGTGCGCAAGATTTATCGCATTGGCGTGGTGCAGGTTCCCACGAATCGCCCTGCGATCCGCGTGCGCTTGCCTGACCAGGAGTTTGGCGTTGCCGATCAAAAATGGCGCGCGATTGCGGAGGAAGTGCGGGAGGTGCACGCCACCGGTCGCCCGGTGCTGATCGGCACGCGCTCGATCGACAAGTCGATGATCGTCTCGCGCTTACTTACTGAGATGGGCATTGAGCATCAGGTGCTTAATGCCAACGAAGTGGCCACCGAAGCGGCCATTGTCGAGCGCGCCGGACAGCAAGGTAAAGTGACCGTCGCTACGAACATGGCGGGCCGCGGTACCGACATCAAACTCGGCCCTGGCGTCTATGAGATGGGCGGTTTGCACGTGGTTTGTACCGAAGTGCACGAATCGGCGCGTATTGATCGCCAGTTAGCGGGCCGCTGTGGTCGCCAAGGCGATCCCGGCAGTTACCGGCAGTTTTTGGCCCTCGATGATGAAATCTTGCTGAATGGCTATGGGCCAAAGAAGGCCAAGAGCTATGCGGAACTGGGCCAGCGCTGCACCTCGCCGGTGCCCCAGTACGCGAAGCTATTCAACCTGGCGCAACAGCGCGTCGAACGAAAGCACTTTCGCGATCGCAAGGCTCTGTTGTACTACGAGAAGCAGCGCAAGAAGGTGCAGCGCGAGATGGGGCAAGATCCGTATCTGGATACCCCAGATTAATTGTGCGTGGCAAGTAGGTTATTCGACTGGTTGGTGCAGGCTTTGCATCCCGCACTTTGCGAAGCACCGACACTGTCGTTTTGGCGGGCAAGTCCGCGATTGAACATCCGTTTTGCCGTGTGCGTAGAACCGTCATTACCGCTCTAAACTCAAGCTGGCGAACGATTTTCTGCAAGGTGCATAAGCCGCTTCGTTGTGCAGTTCGTTAAGCGTGGATAGATTGAAATTGACGGGCGATGCCCCCTAAAGGTTTTGTTTTCACTCCTCTTCGGCTTGCTTGGCTATGTCGACAGATCGCCCCCGTGGTGTTAGCACGGACCAAATCGAACAAACCAAACAGCAGATTCGCGGTTTGGTTGGCGAGATTTCCCAGCTTGCCAAAAGCGACTTAAGTCCCCAGGAATTCTATTCCGCTTTCTTGCAGCGCGTGGTCCAAGCGCTCGCTGCGGTGGGCGGTGCGATTTGGACTCTAGGCGAAGGGGGACGCCTAGAGAAGATGTGCCAAATCAATCTCAGCGAGACCTTGCTCGACCCGCAGTCGGACGAAACCGCGCAGCACATGCGCCTGTTGCAGGCGGTGATGGCCAGCGGCGAACCGCGGTTGGTGCCTCCACTCGCTGCTGGGCAAGATCCCGCCGCCGGGGCGAACCCAACGCGACTGCTACTCGTGCTGGGCATGCTGAAATCGGAAGGCGCGATCGAAGGCGTGGTGGAGATCTTCCAACGCCCCGATTCACAGCCTGTTACCCAACGCGGCTATCTGCGTTTCTTGGTGCAGATGTGCGAACTGTGTAGCGAATGGCTGAAATCGCGCAAGCTGAAGCAGTTCAGCGATCGCCACTCGCTCTGGGCGCAAGCCGATCACTTTTCACGCCTGGTGCATGAAGGACTCGACGCACGCGAGACCGCTTACACCATCGCCAACGAAGGTCGCCGTTTGATCGGTTGTGATCGCGTGGCCGTGGCGTTCAAGAAGGGCAACAAATGCATTGTCGAAGCGATCAGCGGGCAAGACACGCTCGACAATCGTTCGAACATTGTGTCGGCGCTGAACAAGTTGGCGACGCGCGTCGTCGCGACTGGCGAGCCGCTGTGGTACGAAGGCATTAGCGACGACCTGCCGCCGCAAGTGGAAGAAGCGGTCGAAAGCTATGTTGAAGAGTCATACGCCAAGGGCGTCACGGTTCTGCCGCTGCGCAAGCCGCGTCCCGCCGATGCCGAGCAAGCCTCAGCCGCTGCCGCCAATGCAGAAATCGAAAACACCGACCCGCTGGAAGTCATCGGCGCGCTGATTATCGAACAGATCGAAAGCGATCTGCCGCGCGAAGTGATTGGCCCACGCGTCGATCTGGTCTACGAACATTCCGCCCGCGCGCTCTCGAACGCGCTGGAACATAGCAACTTGTTCTTGATGCCGGTGTGGCGCACGATCGGCAAGGCGGCATGGCTCGTGCGGGCGCGCACGCTGCCCAAGACGCTGACCATCGGTGGCATCGTACTGACGTTGCTGTTGGCGCTCGTCATCGTGCCTTGGCCCTTCACCATGAAGGCCAAGGGAGCGCTGCGACCAGAAATTCAACGCGATGTCTTTGTCGAAACCGCGGGGATCGTGTTCGACGTTCCCGTGGCGCATGGTCAGCTCGTTAAGAAAGACGACATCATTGCCAAGCTGCGCAATCCGGACTTGGAACTGCAATTGCAAGAAGTCACCGGTAAGAAACTCGCGACCCAAGAGCAACTGCAAACGGTGAACCGTGCAAGTTTGGAAGGGCGCAGCATGTCGTCCGCCGAGCGCGCCAAACTGTTTGGCGAACGTGCGCAGCTCGAGCAGCAGTTAATCAGTCTTGAGCACCAGGAAGCCATCCTCAAACGCAAACGCGAGCAGTTGGTCGTCAAGGCGCCAATCGATGGGCAGGTCATCACCTGGGACGTCAAGAAGCTGCTGGCGCAACGCCCAGTGACTGAGGGCCAGGTGCTGATGACGATTGCCGATCCCACGGGGCCCTGGGAATTGGAACTGTTCGTGCCTGAACGCCGTAGCGGTAAGGTTGACCTGGCGCAAGAGGATCCCAAATTGGGGCAAGACTTGCAGGTCAGCTATATCCTGGCGACCGATCCGGATCGGACTTTGTACGGCAAAGTGCTGCGCGACGATCTTTCAATCGTGCCGCACGAAGAAGAAGGCAGCGTGCTGCGCGTTCGCGCCAAGATCAACAAAGAAGATCTCTACGAGCCACGCCCGGGCGCAACCGTGACCGCCAAGATTCACTGTGGCACCGCGCCGATTGGCTGGTGCTGGTTCCACGAAGCGTTCGAATGGGTCCAGGCGTGGTGGTTCTAATGCCGCGCGGATGATTCGACGTCTTGCTTTCGCTTCGCTCGTCTTCAGAAGGGTCTTTGTATGAGTTTCTCCACCGCATTGATGGTGTCGGCGCTGGTGTTGAGTGGTCCCGGCGATGCGAATACGGGCCGCAGCAGCGATAACACGGTGCAGGTCAAGCACTGCCTGGTGTCGATGATCGATCATGTGCGGCTTTCGGCCAGTACGGCGGGACCGCTGGCAAGCCGACCGCTGGAAGAAGGCGCGGTCGTTACGAAGGGTGATATTCTCGCGCAGCTTGACGACAGCGAGGCGCAGATTAAACGCGAAGCGGCGGAAGCCGAAATGACCGTCGCCAAAGAGCAAGCGGACAGCAACGCCAACATTGATGCCGCCGAAAAGATGGCCAAGGTGGCGGAAGCCGAATATCAACAGGCGCAGGATATCAATCGTAAAAGCCCTGGTGCGATCAGCGAAACCGAAGTTCGCCGCCTGCGTTTGACGTGGGAACGCGGTGTGTTGCAAGCCGAAGTCGCGCGGCTGGAAAAGTCGGTGGCTGAAAAGACCGTCCTCGCTAAGCAAGCTGCCGTAAAGGCCGCCGAGAATGAAATCCGTCTGCGCAAAATCGTGGCGCCGATGGACGCGATAATCGACCATGTGATGGCGAGCGAAGGCGAGTGGGTGCAGCCTGGTCAACCGGTGTTTGAGCTGGTGCGTGTCGATCGCTTGCGCGTCGAAGCGTACTTAAATGCGAACGAGATTTCCCCTCACGAAGTGGAAGGCCAGCCTGTCGTCATTGAAATCCAGGTGTTCGATCCGAACCTCAAGCGCCTGCGTTATGAAAAGTTCGAAAGCAAGATTACCTTTGTGAGCCGCCAGGTCGTCTCGGATGGCGCGTACCGCATTGCCACCGACTTCGACAATCGCAAATACGGCAACGGCTGGGCGGTGTCGCCGGGTTTAACGGGGAATATGACGATCAAGCTGGCCAGCGGCGTCGAACCCGTTGCGGCGCCAGCCGCCGAGGCCGCGCCCAAGCCCCTCCCACGCTTCACGCCTAGCGCCGCCAAGTAGTCGTCATCGTCGCCGCGTTGTAAAGGAACACTCATGATTACCCTTGCTGAAAGCCTGGTCAGCAGCACTTCACGCCCGGTGAAGCTGCGCATGCGCCCAGACTTGGAGGCAAGCCGGTCGAAGTATCAAGGGCGTTCGTATTGGATCGTGAAAGATCCGGTGGGGCTGAACTATTTTCGCTTTCACGAAGAAGAATACGCGATCTTGCAGATGCTCGATGGCTTGACCAGCCTCGAGACGATCAAGGAACGATTTGAAGACGAGTTCACGCCGCAAAAGATCACGTTTCAAGATCTGCAACAGTTCATCGGCATGTTGCATCGCAGCGGGCTGGTGATTTCCGAAGCCTCGGGCCAAGGCAAGCAACTCAAGAAACGCCGCGACGAAAAGAAGCGGAAAGAACTGTTCGGCAAGCTGACGAACATCTTTGCGCTGCGGTTCCGCGGGATCGATCCGGAAGGCCTGCTGACGTGGCTGCACAAGTACACGTGGTGGTTCTTCACGCCCGCGTTCATGGTGGTGTGGCTGCTGATCGCATTGTCGGCCGGCTCACTGGTGCTGGTCGAATTCGAAGTCTTTCGCTCGCGCTTGCCGACGTTTCACGACTTCTTTGCGCCGCACAACTGGTTTTACCTCGCCTGCACGATGGCGATCGTGAAGGTGCTGCACGAGTTCGGCCACGGCCTGTCGTGTAAGCACTATGGCGGCGAATGCCACGAGATGGGAGCCATGTTGCTGGTGTTTACGCCGGCTTTGTATTGCAACGTTTCCGATTCGTGGATGTTGCCGAACAAGTGGCATCGCGTATTCATCGGCGCGGCGGGCATGTATGTCGAAGTGTTTCTCGCTTCGATCGCCACGTTTGTGTGGTGGTTCAGCCAGCCCGGCTTTGTCAATCAAGTGGCGCTGAGCGTGATGTTCATCTGCTCGGTCAGCACGTTGATGTTCAACGGCAACCCGCTGCTGCGGTTTGACGGCTACTACATCCTGATGGATCTGCTGGAAATCCCGAACCTGCGGCAAAAGTCGACCGAAGTGCTGCGACGGTTCCTGTTCAAGTGGTGCCTAGGCGTCGAGCAACCGGAAAACCCATTCCTGCCACAGAAGCATCAACTGCTGTTTGCGATGTTTACTGTCGCGGCGGTGATTTATCGCTGGCTGGTGGTGTTTTCGATCTTGCTGTTCTTGAATGCGGTGCTGAAGCCGTATGGCTTGCAAGTAATTGGGCGGATGATCGCCTTGATGGGTTTTGTCGGACTAGTCGTGCAACCAGTCATGGAACTGGCGCGGTTCTTTTACACTCCGGGGAGAATGCACAAGGTGAAACGTCATCGCATCGCCATGAGCGTGGCGGCCCTGGCAGGCGGTTTGCTTTTCGTGCTGTTTTTGCCGCTGCCGCATTACATTCGCTGCACGTTTGAGATGGCGCCGCGCGACGCAGCCGCGATTTACGCCGAAGCGCCCGGCAAGATCACGTTGACCAATGTCAAAGTCGGCGATCGCGTCGAAGCTAACAACACCATGCTGCTGCAGATGGAAAGCTTGGGCCTGGAAGGGCAGGTCTTGGAACTGGAAGGTAAGCTCGCGCAAACCACGGCGCAATTGCGCAGCCTGCGCGAGCGACGGTTTAAAGATCCGAGCGCCCACGCGCAAATCGCCTCGACCGAAGAGGTGCTCGAAATGTCGCAAGAACAACTGGCTGAGAAGCAGCAGCAACTCGCCCGTTTGAAGGTGGTTTCGCCTATCTCGGGCACGGTGCTGCCTGCACCGTACCATCCCGGCGGTGGTCGCGATGGTCGCTTGCCAACATGGTCTGGCTCGGTATTAGATGATCGCAATCAATATGCAGTGCTCGCCCCCGGCGATCAGATTTGTTTTGTTGGCGATCCGTCCAGGCTGGAAGCGGTCATGATCATCGACCAAGGGGATTTCAATCTGGTGGCCGAAGGCGATCCGGTATCGATCAAGCTCGAAAGCCATCGCGGTCGCAGCTATCAGAGCAAAGTGCATGAAAAGGCGATGATCGACGTTAAGAATTTGTCGCCAAACTTGACGGCACAAGCTGGCGGATCGTTGCAGACCAAGATGGATGCCAATGGCAATCCGGTGCCAATGAGCACCTCGTATCAGGCTTCGGCGGTCATCGATGATCTCGATGGCGATCTGAAGATGGGTATGCGTGGCAAGGCCCGCATCTTTATTGGTTACACGCCGCTCGGCGTTCGGGCCTATCGCTTTGTGGCCAAGACGTTCAACTTCGACCTGTAGTGCTGTTTCTAGCGATTGTGTGTTTTGTAGCGGCTTGGTTTTGCCTCACTCGCTGGTGGCATAACGGCCGCGATAGCTTATCCTTGTGCATAGGTTCTTTGGAACCTCTCCGCACGCTCATGTTTTCCTGAAGGAGAGTATCTCAATGTCTGACACGCCCGAGCATCCCGCCGAAGAAACCCCAGCCGCTCCGCCTGCGCAACAAGCCCAGTCGTACCAGGTGCAAGTGGACGATAGCAAGGTTTTGGCGACCTATGCCAACTTCTGCCGCGTCACTGGCTCGCCTGAGGAACTGATCATCGACTTCGGCCTGAATCCGCAGCCGGTTGGTATTCCGCAGCATGCGATTCCCGTAACGCAGCGCGTGATCGTGAACTTCTTCACCGCCAAGCGCCTGCTGGCTGCGCTGTCGATGTCGGTGCAACGCCACGAAGCGGTGTTCGGCGTGCTGGAAACCGATATCCAGAAGCGCGTTCGCACCAAGTA
>JAEZGD010000251.1 GCA_023417165.1 Planctomycetota bacterium | reverse complement strand
TACTTGTACAACGCCCAGGGATTGAAGTCGCGGCCGAACTTGCGAGCTTCCTTCTGTGTGACCAATTGTGGCAAGCGACTGCGCCCGATGCCCAGCATCGTGTAGCGATGCGGGAACAAATTCTCGATGACCGGCGGCAGCGGAAACGATGGATCCTTGAATCCAAGCCAAACCAACTCCGGATTCTCATACAGCAGCGGAATAACTTCGCGTGCTTCGGCCGTTAATCCGCCCTGACTGGTTGTCAGCAGGTCGAGATGCGGCAGCACCACCACGCGGCGCTCGATTGCCCCGCGCACTGCATCGCGCAGTTGCGCCAGCATCGCGCCGACAAAACCGGGGTTCTGCCCGGCCTGCTCGGCGTCGCGCGGGCGACCGTCCAACAGCAAGCACTTGAGTTGCTGCGGCTTCAGACGATCGCGCACATTCATGAACACCAGCGGAGTCAGATCCTTGTCGCACTCAATCAGAACTGGCAGCCCGCGCGCGAGGTCGGAGGCCGTTTGCGCGAGCGTCTGCGCATAGGCGATCTCGACCGCTTGCGGCGGCGACACTTCCAGAGGTAGCTTGTGTTCGGGAATCAAGATCGACATGGGGGCGTTATACCTCGACCACAATCGTGAGCGAACCGCTGGCTGGATCTTCGGTGACTTCCTTAATCTGCCCCAGGCGTGACGCCTTGCGCTTCAGCCCTTCGGCCGTCACGCGATTGACGATCTGATCAAGCTCCGGCTGCAAATCGCGCAACTTACGCTCGAGTGCATCGGTCGCCTGGCGTTGCAGGTCGGCGGCGCGCTGCTCGGCCTGGTGCTCCAGTCCTTCGCGGGCTTCGTCACGCAACTTCTCGCGGATGTGACTACGCTGGGCCGTACTATTCTCATCGTAATAGTGGCCAGTCCGCTCGGTTTCTAAGACAACCGACTGCGAAATCTCGGCTCTGACCTCGACTTCGGCGGTAGCGGCATCGACGACGATTGCTATCCCCTCCTCTTCGCGACGCCATTTACCGTCGGCCTGCTTTTCGAAGCCGCGCTGGGCGAGTTCGTCGGCCAGGATCTGGCTCAACTCTTCCGGCGGCACCACGGCGAGGATTTCTAGCTGGGATGTGACATGATCGGTTCCCTTGATCACGCGCCGAAGCGATTCCGAAACGCTGATACGATAAGCTCGGCTCATGTGACAGGCTCCCATTGTCGCAGGCTGGTGTAACGCCGCACGAGATCGCTGGCCGCGGCACACACCTTGGCGCCATGCAGCGTTTCCCAATCGCTTTTCCATAGCTGGCTGGCAGCATAACCTTCGTCATAATACCCGATGCCCACTGCTTCGTCCTGCCAGCGCCGGAGGCGATCTAATTCGGCAAACGTGAACAGCCCCGCCCGATAAACTTCTTCCCGATCTGCAAGACGCACCCCGCGTAAGTCGAGGTTCACGAACCATTCGCCAGCCGCCTGCGGATTGAGCAGCAAACGCCCCGCGGCGACCAGCAAAAACCGGGCGAGGTCACGCCGGCCCGCCGTTTCGATCGCGTCGAGATACTCGCGCAGAATCGCCTGCTTGCGGTGACCAATGTGACTTAGTGTCGCACGATCACCCAGCCGCCGGGCGCGATCCTCAAGTAAGGTCCAACGGTTGGCCAACAGCGGCTGCAAAGCTTCTAAAATCCAAACGCGTTCCGGCGCAAGCCACTCGCTCCAAGGCTGACGTTGCTTCGAAACCAAGGGCAAATCCGCTTCCGGTGCCAGCAGCAATAACAGCGGAGTGTTCGCGAGCGTACTTTGCTGCATCCAGGGGCCGGCCACAAGCGTATGCTCAATCGTTAAATAAGCCACGATAGCGAACGCCAGATCGCCGCTAGAAAGCTGCGGAGCCTTGTGCTTGGGTTGCTTGACGTATTTGGTGGCATCCGCTGCCGTTAGCCACATCAACCACTCGAGCGTCGCCGACGAAAAATGAAGTTGCCGGGCGTCGGCGGCAACGCGCTGCCACAACCGCCCGGTGACGACTTGTTCGTTGCGCAGATGGCGGGTTTCGTGCCAGCCCCACGTCGCCAGGCGATGGATGATGCCCTTAGCGAGCGAGTCTTTCAACAGTTCGACGGCGGCGCGGCTTAAGCACGGCGGTTGTGGATGCTCGCGCCGCATCAAATGCAGCGATTCATCGAGCGGCGTTTGCCCGGTGAGCGAGCGCGCGATCGTGAGCAGACTGGCTTCAAAACGGGAAACGATGTTCATCGCAGCGCAGCTTTCCTGGCGACACTATGTCTGCTAAACGAAGGGCCACAAGCTCTTCGTTCTTTTGTTACTTTGTTCTGCCTGGCAGCGCGCCATGCTGGCTGCCCGGGCGTTTCCATAACATCTTGGCGCGAGGCGAGGGAAAACCATTGACCGTCAATTCGCCGCCCAGCAGGCGAATTTCAAGCGTATTGGATTCTTTCCAGATCGGATCGTCCGGCTGGTAACGCTGGCTCAAGAAGTGAATCCGCTGGTTCGTTGAACCAATCCACCGTCGCGTCGTGTCGGGCTGCTCACACAGGTAGGGTCCGTCGACCAGCAAATCGGTCGCCGCGAGTAGTTCGGCAATCGCCATTTCGCTACGAGCCTGCAACTCCTCCAGCACATACCCGCTGAAGATCATCACGCTTAAACCATGCTGCTGCGCTTGACGCGCTAGAGCCGCGGCAGGTTCGGCATGGGCGAACGGTTCGCCGCCCATGAGCGTGAGGCCTTCGATCTGGAACTGTGACTGAGCGGCCAGCATCTGCCCGACCAATTGCGTCACGCTTGTCGACTGACCGCCTGCGAAGGGCAGCATTTCGGGATTACAGCAGCCCGGACAGCGCAGCGGACAGCCTTGAAACCACAGCGCGAACCGGCGGCCGGGTCCTTCGGCTTCGGTGCAAGGCACAATCTGGGCGATCTGGGCATCCATGAACGCGGTTTCTTTACAGAACGTGCTGTGTTAGAACGGCGGCGCGACGTCTATTGTACGCCGGGCGAGGGAAAATGCTCAACGCTCATGAAATGATTGGCACGCATGACGTGTTGTGGATCACGCTCGACACGTTGCGCTATGATGTTGCTTGCGAAGCGATGGCGAGCGGACACACGCCTCATCTCGCGCGGTGGCTGCCTGGCGGAAAATGGGAAAAGCGTCACTCGCCAGGCAATTTTACGTTCGCGGCTCACGCGGCCTTCTTTGCCGGCTTTTTGCCTACACCGGCATCGCCTGGGAAGTCGGCAAGACTCTTTGCGGCGGATTTCCCCGGCAGCGAAACGACCTCGCCCGAGACCTGTGTGTTCGACGCACCCGACGTGGTTTCTGGCTTTGCGGCCCGCGGCTATCACACGGTTTGTATCGGCGGCGTCGGCTTTTTCAACAAGCGTTCGCCGCTGGGAAACGTCCTGCCGGGGCTATTTCAAGAAAGCCACTGGTCAGAGTCACTCGGCGTCACGTGCCGTGACTCGACGGCCCATCAAGTCGAGCTCGCTTGCGAACAGCTGGCGAACCTCTCGCCAGCGCAGCGTGTCTTTTTGTTCGTGAATGTATCGGCATTGCATCAGCCCAACTGCATGTACCTGCCTGGCGAGACGGTTGATTCGCCGCGCAGCATGGCGGCGGCGCTGGCGTATGTAGACGCGCAGTTGCCGCCCCTGTTTGCGGCCATGCAGCGTCGTGCGCCAACGCTATGCGTTGTTTGTGCAGACCACGGCACGGCCTATGGCGAAGATGGCTATTGGGGGCATCGGCTTGCCCATGAAGTCGTCTGGACGGTGCCTTATGCCGAGTTCGTGTTACCGCGTGTTCAGGCCTAAGCCAAACGTGCGAACCGAGTACGTTCGCAACACGACGAAGTGGTGCAACTGGTAGACACGCGACGCTCAGAACGTCGTGCCCCTCGGGCTTGGGAGTTCGACTCTCCCCTTCGTCACTTCCAAAGGACGGGCGCTGGCACGCCCGCACGGCTCGATGGTGAAAAGGACATCATGCCTCGCTTCGAACGAGGCGTTCCGGGTTCGAATCCTGGTCGAGCTACTTTCTTTACCGACTACATGGTGCCGGCATCAGCGAATGGCAATCGCCTGCTGCAGCGGACGCAGCACGTTCTCGACCA
>JAEZGD010000224.1 GCA_023417165.1 Planctomycetota bacterium | reverse complement strand
GACTTGTACATCGCCGCCAGGTTGCCATAAGGCACCGCCAGCGAAGTCTTTTCGAGGTGTCCTGCATCGACTGCCTGGCGTAACAGTTCGGCGCCTGAGAGCGTTAGCTCCACGGCTTGCGACTTGTTACCGTTCTGCCAGAACGAGACGCCCATGCTCACGAACCGCTCGCCATGGCGGCCTTGCTCGTCGGCCAAATCGTCTGGCAACGGTTGTTCGAGCAGCGGCATCGCTTGCAAGTAATAGTGCACCGCTTCGGCATGATCGCTCTGCCCCACGGCATAGAGTGCGCCCATGGCAAAGAACATTCGCCCCAACACATAGTCGCGGTGCGGTGTTGGTTCGCGATGCCCGGCGTTATCCTTCAAGAGCGCCAAAGCGTTGTTGGCATACTGCGTCGCCACTTCAAATCCGCCGCGCGCGTGCTCGATCTGCACCGCATCTAGCAGCGTGGCTCCCAGCGTCCATTCGAGCTGTTGCTTGTAGAGCGAATCGCTCGAAGCGGCGATCAACTCTTGTCCCTTGGCCAGCGCCAATTCTACGGCCGCCGTGGGCGATGGCGGTTCCGGCAGGCAACTATAGGCCGCCACCGTGTGCGCTGCGACGTGCAGATGCAGATACTCACTAGCACCGTCTTGCAGCGCCAATTGCTTGACCGCTTCCGCCTTGTCGATCCATTTGGGGACGACTTCGGACTTGCGTTTGTAGTTACCAAGCGCAACGTCGCGAGCAACAGCCAGATTAGCATCCACCAAGGTTTGCAACGCAGCGCGACGAACCACAGGATCGGCGTCTTGCGACAACTCGGTCGCCAGCTTAATCGCCTTCGTATGATGCGCAACCGCACCCGGGTAATCGCGTTCTGGCCCGTGCGACAGCAAATCGCCCCACACCAGTTCAGCTTGTGCGGCAAACTCGCGCGGAACGCTGGCCGTATTGGCAACGGTCTCGGTCATCTTGAGCGCGTTGGCGTAGTCGCCTTGCAACCCCATTACTCGCGCATACAGCAGTCGATAGTCGGCGGCGCCGCTATCGAGTTTGATCGCCGTTTCGATGGCGGTACGCGCTTCGCTGATTCGCCCGAGCGCAAACAAGACGCGGGCTTGCACAGCGAAGGCTTCGGCCGCGCTCGGATCTAAAGCGGCGGCAAAATGGGCATCGGCCAGCATTTGCTCATAGCGATGTTCTGTATCGCCGAGGGCGCGCAGCAGAAACGATTCCGCGGTCACAGTTGCCAGCACCACTTCGCCCACTTGGCGTTCTTTGGCATCGCCATGGTAGCTCAGGGCAACTCCCCGCTCGGGAATCGCGCGGCCCAGCACTTGCCCAGCTTCGTCCGTGACATCCACGGACTGAAAGTCCACGAGCGCGAGTTCGGTCAGGATGTCATTTTCGGCGACAGGGTCTTTCAAGTGAATGACCACCGAGTCAACGACCTCGCCTGCAACAATGACTTCCAACTTCGGGAAGGGGCCGACTTCATACGTCAAAATTGTGGCGTTGCCTTCGCGCTCGCTGCTCAGAGGCTCGCCCAGGTGTTGCGCGATATCAGCCAGCTTGGTCTCGCCCGGCGTGACTTGTTGGAAGCCGGCGGGACGTGCATCAGCAATCGAAGGCACTTGCAACGGCGTCAAAGTGCGCGGCACGTCGTTCTTCACCGGCAGTTCGCGCTGCACCACTTTCTTCGGTGCCGGCGCTGGATGCGTGACTTCCGGTGCCACCATCACTTTGGAAGACGGCTTCGCCGCCACCGCAGGTGGAGCAACCACAGGAGCCGCGTTTTCTAGTGGCGTACTACGGAACGCCTCCGCTGGTTTCGCAGGCGTCGGTTCGGGCTGCACTTCGTTGTTGCGCGTCGCCAGTCGCGGCAGCGGCAGCGTCGGCATCTCCAGATCAAAGGGCTGTTCTGCTTCTTGCTGTGCAGCCGATTGTGCTGCTTTCGCTTTGGACTGCGGCGCAGTGCGTGGATTACTGTTTCGTCCCAATGCCTTGGCGGAGCCGGTCAAACTTCGCGCCGCAGGCGCGCGGGCAGGCGCTGGTTCCTGTTTCGTCGCCGATCCGCCGCCTAGAAACGAGGGCAATCGGAAGGGCAGGAAGGACGAGTCTTCGTCCTCTTGAGCTGGGCGCGTTGTGCGCTGGGGCGCCCGGTTGGCGGTGCGCGACGTCTGCGCAAATTCGCTATTCGGTGCCGAAGAGAACAAAGGTCGGCGCGCAGGAGCAGCCGGCTCGTCGGTAGGCTCGGCTTCTTCGACCACGGCCGAGCGCAAGCGCGTGCCGCCATTTTGCCAGGCAAGCGCGGCGGAGCCTAACAGCACGCAAGCTAAGCCAGCCATCGCCCAGGCAAGTTTGCGGGGCGCTGGTGCGCGATGTTCACGTGAAATCGTGTAACGCATGGCGTGTTCCTCCTTGAACACGGCAGATCGACAAGCGCAGCGCGCAGCGCTGCGAAACTTTCGGGCGGGGCGAAGTATATCGAGCGTGCCGACGGCGTCCAGATGAGTTTTCTTCCGACGTGACGGCACCGATTGTCCGACGCTGGCCTGGCTAGCAGTTGCCGGGGCTTCTATAGATTCGCCATTCCGCCTACACTAAAAGAGGAGCCCATCATGAGTCTGTTGACTGAACAATCGCTGGATGTCGAACTACTGCGTGCCGATTTTCCGATTCTGGCCACGCAAGTCTACGGGAATAAGCCGCTTGTCTATCTCGACAACGCCGCAAGCACGCAGCGCCCCCG
>JAEZGD010000086.1 GCA_023417165.1 Planctomycetota bacterium | reverse complement strand
AGAGCATTCTCGATCACCTCGGCATGCAGGAAGGCGAGAAGATTGAAAGCCGCATGGTGACCGGCCGCATCGAAGCCGCGCAGAAGAAGGTCGAAGAGCGACACTTCGAAGCTCGTAAGAACCTGCTGGAATACGACGAGGTGATGGACCAGCAGCGCAAGCAGGTCTATGGCTTCCGCCAAAAGATTCTCGATGGCTATAGCTGCCGCGAATTGATCCTCGACATGGTCGAGCAGCAGATCGATCAGTATGTCGAACTGTTCACGCAGCGCGACTTCGCTGTCGAAACGTTCACGCAGTTTGCCAGCAGTCGCCTGTCGTGCCAGCTCGACGCCCGCGAATTCCGCAGCATGGATTTCGAACAAGCCGACAGCTACTCCCGCGAGCAAGCCATTCGCCAGGCCGAGACGCAAGTCTTCGACGCGGTGGAAGAGAACTTGCCGGAAGGCAACGAAGAAGACTGGAACTGGGAAGCGCTGGCCAAGCTGGTCAACACCCGCTGGGCCGCCAACTACAAAGCCAAGGATCTCGAACGCGTCGGTCGCGACGAGATTTCAGAAACGCTGATCAAGGCGGCGCACCAGGCGATCAACGAGGTCGATCTGTCGGAAGGCAAACCGATCCTGGAAGAAGACTTCGCGCTGAAGTCGCTGTTGGGCTGGATGAACGCTCGCTTTGACGTCGCACTCGAAGTCGAGGACATCAAGGGCTTGGAGCCCCGCGCGATTCGGCAAACGCTGCTGCAAAAGGCTCACGAAGCCTATGAGCGGAAAGAAGCCGAATTTCCAGTGGTGGCGGCTCTGTCGGGTCTCGCCAGCAAGAACGGCATCGACGGCAACGCGCTGATGGAGTGGGCCAGCCGCCGCTTCCAGACCGAGCTTTCGATCGCCGAAATGCAAGGCAAGAATCTCGACGAGATTCGCACCGTGCTGATCGAACACAGCAAGAAGTCGCAGCACAAAGCAGACGAGATGCTGGTGGCGGTCAAGGAGAAGGTCGCCACGCTCTTCCCCGAGGGCGAAGGCGAAAGCCTGACGCTCGCTCAGGCGACGGGTGGCAACGGCGCGCTCAATTCGTTCAGCGACTGGTTGCACGAAGAACTGAAGTACGACGTGGACGTGCACCAACTGGCCGAGATGGATCGCGATCAACTCGAGCGCAAGCTGCGCGGTGCGGTCGACGATTTGTGTCGTCCAGAAATGCGCCGCATGGAGCGCGAAGTGCTGCTCGAAATCGTCGATTCGACATGGAAAGACAATCTGCTGGTTATGGACCGGCTGCGCAGCTCGATCGGTTTGAAGGCTTACGCCCAAGTCGATCCGAAGGTCGAATACAAGCGCGAAGGCATGAAGCTCTTCGAGCAGATGTGGAAAGCCATCGGCGAGCGCGTTACCGAGTTGGTGTTCCGTATGGAGCAACTCAACCAGGACTTTGTCAGCCATACGTGGCGAGAAACCAGCGCCCGTCATGACGCCGCGCCCTCGACCAGCGAAATGGCGCAGCAACAACAGGATGCGATCGACGCCAGCCAAGGCCCGTCCGATGGCAAGATCGATCCGATCCGCAACCGCGGCGAAAAGGTGGGTCGCAACGATCCTTGCCCCTGCGGTAGCGGCAAGAAGTACAAGAACTGCCACATGCGCTCGGACGGCAACATCTAAAGGTTGTTGCCGGGGCCCAGAGGGTCCGCCTTGGTACACGGAAAGGATTCCACGTGCCGCGATTGCTGAATGTGCTGTATCTGGCGCTGGTGGTGCTGCTGTCGCCATGGCTGCTTTATAGTGCCGTGCGAAAAGGAAAGTATCGCGCCGGCCTGGCGCAGAAGTGGCTCGGTCATGCGCCCGAGCGCGCTTCGCAGCGCCAATGTGCCTGGCTGCATGCGGTCAGCGTGGGCGAAGTCAATTTGCTCGCGCCGCTCCTCAAGGTGCTCGAAGCGCAACATCCCGATTGGGATTTTGTCATCTCGACCACCAGCGCCGCAGGCTATGCTTTGGCGAGTAAGAAGTATGCGGAGCGGACGGTCTTCTATTGCCCGCTCGACTTTTCCTGGGCGGTGAATCGCGCGCTCAAGCGGGTGCGACCCGACGTATTGATCCTGGCCGAACTGGAACTGTGGCCGAATCTGCTACATGCCGCGCATCGCGAAGGTGTGGCGGTGGCCGTCTTCAATGGTCGCCTCAGTGAACGGAGCTTTCGCGGCTATCGCCGACTGGGGCCGTTCGTTAAACGCGTGCTCGCGAACGTCGATCTGATCGCAGCGCAAAACGAAACGTACGCCGAGCGTTTTCGAGCCCTCGGCGCTACCAACGTGCATGTCGCTGGCAACCTCAAGTTCGACGGTGCTGAAACCGATCGCAACAATCCACGCACCAGGAAACTCGCGGCACTCGCCGGCATCGATGCGGACGATGTGATCTTGCTCGCAGGCAGCACGCAAGCGCCTGAAGAGGAACTGGCGCTCGCCACTTTTCAACAGCTTGCTCCTACGCATCCGCAACTGCGATTGCTATTGGTGCCGCGGCATCCCGAGCGATTCGCCGAAGTGGCCGCATTGCTGGAACGCTCCGGCGTGGCATGGGATCGACGCTCGAAGCTGGAGAACCGTCACGCCGATCCGACGGCGCGCGTGTTGTTAGTGGATGTGGTTGGCGAGCTCGGCGCGTGGTGGGGCGCGGCGCAGATTGGCTTTGTCGGCGGCAGCTTGCTCAATCGCCGTGGCGGGCAAAACATGATTGAGCCTGCTGCCTATGGAGCGGCGGTCTGTTTTGGTCCCAACACTTCCAACTTCCGCGATGTGGTGCGTTTGCTGCGCGAGCAGGACGCCGCTGTGGTCGTCTCATCTGCAGCCGAGCTAACGGCGTTCGTCGAACGTTGTTTATGTGAGCCTGCGTTTGCAGAACAGCTTGGCGCTCGCGCACGCGCGCTCGTTCAACAGCAGCATGGCGCAACGCAAGAGACGGCGCGCTTACTAGCGCCGTTGTTTCAACCGCCTGCGCAGATTCTTTCGCTGCCAGCGCGCCGCGTCGCCTAGTCCTACGAAAAAATCGCGACCGGCTCAGAATTACCTTTCCTTGCATAGTGAACATCAGTACACTGTCGCGTCGAAAGGGAATCGGCATGTTGAATTCGCTGTTCTTGGACATGAACTCGTACTTCGCGTCGGTCGAGCAGCAATTGCGGCCCGAGCTGCGGCATCGCCCGGTGGTGGTGACGCCTGTGCTGGCCGAGACCGGTTGTTGTATCGCCGCCAGCTACGAAGCCAAAGCGTTTGGCATTCGCACCGGCACGTTGATTCGCGACGCCCGCGAGCTTTGCCCGGAGGTGCGCATCGTCGAAGCGCGGCCGGAAGTCTATGCGCGGATGCACGAGCGATTCTTGGCCGCGATGGAGTCGTGCATTCCTGTCGAGAAGGTGTATTCGATCGACGAAGCCTGCGCGCGATTAATTGGCCAGCAGCGACACCCCACAGAAGCGCTCGCACTCGCCAAGCGTCTGAAGCAAGCAATGCGCGAGCAAGCAGGCGACTACCTGCGCTGTTCGATTGGCTTGGCTCCCAATCACTTTCTGGCCAAGATCGCCAGCGATATGCAGAAGCCCGACGGACTGACGATGCTGACGCTGGCCGACTTGCCTGACAAGTTGCTGTCGCTGGGACTCATGGACTTGCCAGGCATTGGCGCGCGGATGCATGAGCGTTTGCGACGGCGTGGCGTGCAAAGTATCGAGCAGCTGTATGC
>JAEZGD010000065.1 GCA_023417165.1 Planctomycetota bacterium | reverse complement strand
GTTGTGCAGCCCGTTGGTCGAAGCCTTGACTATCGAGAGGCCTGCCGAGCTGCCGCGCCACATCGTCGACCACTTCAGCCGAAACGACCTCGGCATCGACAACATTTGGTTGTGGCACACGCGGACGTTGCGATGGCTTGCCTTGTCCTTGCCCCTGCTGCGGACGCGCGGCGCGACGCTGCCCTTGGCCCTGGCCTTGCTGGCGGCGACGCTCGGCTGCGCGGCGGATGAAGTCGTCGATTTCGTCCGACATAAAGGGCTCGTCAGTGAGAGACCGCAATCACGAAACAGCAATTGTATCAGATGCGACTAAGTCTTGGCCGACATGCTGGTGCCTGCGCCGGAAATCGCGCGCCGCATGTCGGTATCGGCCTGGATATTCCGCATCTTGTAGTAGTCGATAATGCCCAGGTGTCCCGAGCGGAACGCCTCAGCCATGGCGCGCGGCACTTCCGCTTCGGCCAGCACCAGTTCCGCGCGGCTTTTCTCGATCGAGGCGATCATTTCCTGCTCTTCGGCCACTGCAGTAGCGCGACGACCTTCGGCTTGCGCCCGGGCGACGCGGGTATCGGCTTCCGCCTGATCGGCTTGCAGACGGGCACCAACGTTCTCGCCGACATCGATATCGGCGATGTCGATCGAGACGATTTCGAACGCCGTTTGCGAGTCGAGCTTGCGTGCAAGCACCGCCTTCGAGATCAAGTCAGGGCTTTCCAGCACTTGCTTGTGCGTTTCGGCCGAACCGATCGCACTGACGATGCCTTCGCCAACGCGGGCGATGATCGTCTCTTCGGTTGCACCGCCGATCAACTGATGCAGGTTCGCCCGCACCGTCACGCGCGCTTTGACCTTCAATTGAATGCCGTTCTTAGCGACCGCGTCGAGCGCTTGCTTCGGTCCCTGCTTGGGCGGGCAGTCAATCACTTTGGGATAAACGCTGGTTTGCACCGCTTCGAGCACATTACGCCCGGCCAGATCGATCTTGCAGGCTTCGCGGAACGAGAGCCGCACGATTTTCGCTTTGCTGGCGGCGATTAAAGCGCGAATCACCTGCATGACGTTGCCGCCTGACAGGTAGTGGGCTTCGAGCGCTTTCGTGGTCATATCTTTGTCTTCGCCCAGACCGGCCTGCACTGCCATGATCTTGGCGCGCACGATCACATCGGGACGGACCTTGCGAAACGTCATCCCGATCAGATCCCAAATGCCGATCCCGGCACCGGTGAGAACCGATTGAATCCACCAGCGGAAATAATTGGCAAAGACGGCGAGGACGATCAGGAAGAAAATCAGCCCCAAAAAGCCGATCGCTAGCCAGATGAACGTCCAGATCGAGGCACCTAACAGAATCATATGCTGCTCCGCTTGAAAGGCCGCGTCGCTAGCGGCGGCGTCCTTTTTGTCCCACCCCAGCGCTGGGTTGTCAAGAACGCGACGGCAGCGGAAGGTGGTCGCCCCCACGCATGGCAAGCAAAGATGCCGCTTCTTTTGAGCTACTCTTGGCCGGGAACGTCCAATTCACCCAGCACGATACCATCGACGAACTGGCCGACCATATCTATCTCCGTCGATGCTGGTATTGCCACGCAATGGTTTTGACAGGCGTGCTCCAGTGCCTCGTCGGTACTCGTACAGAGGTAGACCGGCTTTTCGCACTGCGTGCAGTAACGCACGCCATCGACTTCGGTGGGCACCATGTCGCGCCACTGTTGCGGACAGCGAAATCGAACCCCGCTGGCCCGACCGCACTCGTCGATCACCACTTCGCTAAAATGATGATGAATCGCAGCCTGCATTTCTTCCTGGCGCACCGGCACTAAACAGATCGCACGCTCTAAAGCAAAACGTAGCGTGTTTTCCAGCGCTGCGATGTCCAGATGCAGTTCGTAAGCATAAGCGACGACAAGCGTCTCGCCGTCGCGCGTGATCGGCAAGACCTCATGCATGCGAACGAGCGCTTCGGGAATCGCCTGCAAGAGATCGGCAGGGATTTCGCGCAGATCAAGTTGCGCCATGATCGCGTCTCTCTACTTCCTGGCCCCTGCCAGGTATTGTAGGAGACGCGCGATCCAGAAAGAAAGTATTTCCGCTGCATTTAGCGCGGCTTGACCATCGTCAGCACATCGCCAGGCGGAACGATCTCGACGGTGGCCTCTAACCACAGCTTTTTGCCGCCGTGTTCCAAGCCGCCGACCTTAACCGTTTCGCCCGGCTTTACCACTAGCGACGAACGCAGGAACGTTCCTTGGGCGGTGACGCTGTCTTTACGATCGGCGTCGATGAGCTCGGTGATTTCACAACGCAGCTTCAGCAGCACTGCATCATCCTTGACCAACTTGGGCGTGACCTGGCATTCGATCCCATCGCCGATGAGTTCGTCCATCTTCAATGCTTTTTCGCCACCAACGCTGATCTGACCGAGTTGGCCATCGAGCATGGTGATGCGTGGAGCCGTCAGCATCACGGCGTCCTTGGCTTTACCGCCTGGCTTACCTTCGTAGATGCGCAGCGACACCATGATTTGCGGCGAGAGTTCCGCCGGTTCGGGTTCTGCGGCGCTTGCAGTGGCCGCAAAGCAACAACCGATCATCGCCAAGAGAACGCAGATTCGCATCGTCAGAACTCCTTGAAAGGTTCGCGCGGCGAACGCTGGCGACTACCGATCCGCATAAACGCGGGTCGGCTCTTCCTTGGTGACCGGCGTCTGCAGGTCGTCGCTTGTTACTTGCACGCGAATGTTGTAATGCCCGGTGCGTAGACCGGTCGCTTGAATCTTGAAGACTGCTTCCGCCTGCGGCGCGAGCTTGGCAATCGGCTCGAAGACCACCGTTTGCCCTTCGACACCGCCGCGCGTCGCCCCTTCGGCGTTCACAGGACGCAGCTCCGGCGGCAAAGCGGCAGCCACTTGCACATTCGACGCGGCCTTCGAGCCTTCGTTCGTAACGCGAATCTGATAGATCGTGTCGGCGCCGACTTCGATCGGATCAGCTTCGTCGATGATCTCGAATGCCAGTTGTGGAATCGCTTCGACCACTACCGTCTCTTCGTCGGAAGTCTTCAGACTGAGTTGCGCGTGGCCTTCGACACGCAGCTTTTGCTCGCCTGGTTCGACCGGAATAGTGATCAGTTGCGCGCTGCCTTGTTGCGCTGGCGGCAGCTCTTCGAGGCTCCAATAGACCGCGTGGTTTTGCGGATCGTATTGGCCTTCGCGATCGGTCGAGACAAACTTCATCCCCTTGGGCAGATAGGCGACGATCTCGACATCGCGCGCCGCAGCCGTGCCGGGATTGGCGATCGACACGGTATAGGTCGCCTGGCGATCGAGATAACGCCGCTTCGGACCGCTCATAGCGACTTCCAACTGCGGCGCGAGCACTTCAATCGTCGAAGTGTGCGTGGCCAAGAGATTTGCATCGCCGCGGACCATGAGTGTGTTCTGCACAACGCCGGCCTTGGCCGCTTCCAGCTGCAATTCCAGCTTCCGCGATTCGCCGGGGCGCAGCGTACCGACTTCGTATTCCAGCTCTTTGCCAGCCGAGTGAGCCAGACCTTCCGGTACGTCTTCTTGCAGCACCACATTGGTGGCGACACCCGTGCCAGGATTACTAATCGTGATTTGCAACGTCACCGATTCGCCGATCATCACTTTCGCCGGGGCGATGTGTTCGACGGTGAGTTGCGGCTTGGTGCTGACGGTTTTTACCGACGCCGCGGCGGCAAACGTCACTTGCGCGACACTACCGATTTCGCCTTCCTGCTGTGGCATCAGTTCCAGCACGATCGACCGGTCTTGCCCTGGCTCGAGCTTGCCCAACTCCCACACCAGCGAGCCATCGGCCCCTTGCGCCGGCGTTGGCTTGGCTTCGACCAGTTGCGTACCGGCGGGAATCTGATCGGTGACGATCACGTTTTGCGCTGCTGTTTGCCCGGCGTTGCGCACGTGAATCTCGAAGCGAGCCGCTTTGCCCACTTGGACTTCGGCCGGAGCGTGCTTTTCGATCACCAGCGAGGGCGCTTGCGCGCCTTCCCAAGCTTGCTGACCAGGACGCGCGCTGGCGATCGAACCATCCGACACATCGGCGCTCGCGACACCTGCGCTCGCCGGCGGCATGCTGCGAGCGTTGAGCGCGCTCGGCGCGTTGCTTTCCTGACCAACACCATAACCAGCGCCGCCGATGCGGCGTGCAGCAGGTGCGCCATAACCACTGGCTTCCGGCGCGGCCGTCTCGACCGCGACGCTTGTTTCAGGAATGGCAGCATCCGCAGTCGGAGCGCTCGGCAGAGCGTTGGCAGGCGGCGGCGCGCCGAAGCGAGAATCCCCAAATCGCGAGCCGCCAAAGCTGCTCGGCGGAGCGGCGGGCGTCGGCACCGCTGGGGTCGGCGCGTCTTCGGTCATCTCTGCGTCCAATTGCGCAGGCGGAGGACTGAGCGGCGGCTCTGATCCGCCTGCATTGGTGTTGGCGAGCGCGCCTTCATCGGCTGCTGCGTCCATCGACGCTTCTTCGGTCGCGGCACTAAAGGTGCGAGGTGCACCACGTAGCGGGTTGGGCGTATAGGCCGATGGTGCGTCTTCCTCCGTCGCTGCGCCGGAAAACGTGTTCGCATCAGGCGTGGGCTCAGGATTGGCATTGCCAGTGTCCGCAGGCGTGCTGCTACCCAGAGGGATCGAAACTTCTGGCGTTGTCGGCGCACCATACGCGCTGGCGGCAGGCGAGGTCGTTTCGGGCGCGGTCGTCGATGGTTGAAAGGCTCCAGCGCGCGGCTTGAAGGCGTTGGACTTGCTCGCGCTGAAGAGAGCGTCAGCCTGCGGTTTCACAGGAGCAGCCGGCGCGTCTTCGACGGCGACCGCAGGCTTTACCGGGTTGGTGAGTTCTTTGCCTTCATTGGCCGCGGCAATTTGCTGCGACATCTCTTGAGCGTTGACCGCTGGTTCCGCGTCGCCGCCCTTCTTGCCGCCCCAAAAGGCATAGACCCCGGCCGCCAACCAGGCAAAAACAATCAACGCTCCCGCTGTAATCCGCACGATGCGCCGCTTCATGGCGTCTCCCTCTTCAGATGAGAGTCTCGCCTGCGCAGCTAGCAGCGCGGACGAAGACTCGTTGGGGCGGGGTAAGTACCAAAAGCCGCGCGGCAAGGGAAGAGCGGTTGTCGGCCGCGCGATCAAAAAACTTCAGCCGAAGCGCTAAAAAGGGCGAAGATTCACTCCGCCTCGGCGGCAGTGACCTCGCGGAACCGCGATTCGAGTAGCGATGCTAGCCACACCAGTTCGGCATGGTCGCGCCCCGCCAGCAGGCCATACTTGCCGGCCTGTCGGTCATAGATTTGCAGTTCCAAGACATCTTGGTTGTTCACCTTCATTCCGGACGGTCCCGCGCTAAACTCACGGACCTCGTTCAGCAGCCATTCTTTGCGTTTGGTGCCAAACGGTCCGGTTTGAATCACCATCAATGCATCACCTGCGATGGCAATCGCCGCTCGGCGCAAGCCCATGTTCAGCGCCACGCAAAACATTCCCGCTCCGATCAATCCGAACAGGCTGAAACCACAGAGGACTCCCCACAGGTCGTTGTTCGGCGGATTGTTATTCGGCAGCGCGCCGACGGCAGCCATCATGACAGCCACCGCAATGAAGCTCACGGCGCCGTTCCATAACAAGCTGAACAAGAACAGCCCGCCACTACCGCGCCAAAGGCCGGCCGGAGGAATCCGCACATTCAAGCCGTCTTCAAAGTGCTCGACCTCGATCTGGCTATTGGTTGGTTGCGGCAACGGTTCGATAGACTCGTCTTCAAGATCAAGATCGTCGTCAGCCAAGGTGTGATCCCGCGGCGGAACGCGAGCTTCTTCCGCCGCGAGCGCTGCGGCCTCGGCATAGTCGGAAGTGACTTCAATCGTGGGACGGTTTTTCTCCGGCAACGCCCGCGCGCAGCTGCTCGCCAAGGCGGCGGCCAGGGGATCGAGTAGCTCGTGCGAATAGCCCCAGGCCAGCGCGTGACGTTGCCCTGTGGTTGTATAGAGCGTCAGCACGTCCCAAGCTGCCAACCACTCCGAGGAAGACTCTCGCTGCGGAACGACGCCCGTCGTGCGCAGCGCGGCAATATTGCTAATCAGCCAGGACTTGCCCCAGCGCGAAAAGCCCACGCATTCGTAGGCATACAGCCGCTCGCCGCGAATGATGAGCTCGCGACGGCCCCACAGGATCGACAGTCCCCACCAAATGGGCAGTAATCCGCCCGAGGTCGCAGCGCCCACCGGAAAACCGATGAACAGCAATAGCGTCGGAATGGGCAGCTTCCATCCCAGTGCAATGCCGCCGATCGCGCTCACAAACCACGCCATCGAGAGCAAGCCGATCGCCAGCAGCACGAGCGCGACCCAATAGGCAGATCCCAGCGCTCGCCGCGGCAGGCGATACCGCAGGCTTTCAGGCCACTGATCTTCGACTTCGATTTCCGGAGGCAAGCGATCCATATTCGCCCATCTTAGCCGCCACCAACTGTCGTAGGTAAGCGGCGGTTACTCCACTGTCACGCTCTTCGCCAGGTTGCGGGGTTTGTCGACGTCGCAGCCGCGCAGCACGGCCATGTGATAGGCGAGGAGTTGCAGCGGAATGATGGTGACGAGCGGCTGCAGGAAGTCCTCAACCTGAGGCACATAGATCACATCGTCGGCCAGCTTCGCCACACGATCGTCGCCCGCCGCGGTGATAGCAATCACCGGCCCGCCGCGCGCTTTGATCTCTTCCAGGTTCGACATCACTTTGTCGTACACAAAGCCTGGCGGCATGATGAACACGCTGGGCGTCTTCTCGTCGACGAGTGCGATCGGACCATGCTTCATTTCGGCGGCGGGATAGCCTTCCGCATGGATATAGCTGATTTCCTTCAGCTTCAGCGCCCCTTCCAAGGCGACCGGGAAATTGTATTGGCGGCCGAGATACAAAATGTTTGTGGCGTCCAGATACTTCTCGGCGATGCGGCGCACTAGGTCATTGGTCGCCAGCGTTTCTTCGATCTTACCTGGCAGCTCGCGCAGCGCGTGAATGATGCGTCGCCCAGCATCGTAGCTGACGTGTCGCAAGCGTCCCAAGTGCAGCGCCAGCATCGTCAGCGCCACGCATTGCGAAGTGAACGCCTTGGTCGAAGCAACGCCGATTTCGGGTCCCGCATGCAGATAAATGCCGCCGGACGCTTCTTGCGCAATCGTACTGCCGACGACATTGCAAATCGCCAGCGTCGGATGGCCTTTGCGTTTCATTTCGCGCAGCGCGGCCAAGGTATCGGCCGTTTCGCCGCTTTGCGTGATCGCAAACAGTAGCGTTCCCTGTTCGACAGGCGGGTTACGATAACGCAGCTCGCTGGCGTATTCAACTTCCACTGGAATCCGCGCGAACTCTTCGATCACGTATTCGCCAAACAGGGCTGCATGCCAACTGGTGCCGCAAGCGGTCAGAATGATGCGATTGATTTGACGCAGTTGCTGCGGCGTCATTTGCAGGCCGCCGAAAACGCTGGTGGCGTCCTCGTCCGAGAGCCGCCCGCGCATGGTGTCGGCGACCGATTGCGGCTGCTCGAAGATTTCTTTGAGCATGTAGTGGGGAAAGCCGTTGAGCCCCACATCCTGCGAATCGAGTTCCAGCGTTTCGACCTGATGCGCAACATGGCCTGACTCGCGATGCACTACACGCAGCCGATCCGCGGTAATGATCGCGAGTTGGTGATCCGCGAGATAAACGATCTGATCGGTTCGCCCGGCGAGTGGCGAAGCATCGCTGGCCAGATAGTGCTCGCCGCGACCGACACCGACCACGAGCGGACTGCCGAGGCGCGCGGCAATCATCACTTCAGGATGATCCTTGAACAGCGCGACCAAGCCATAGGTGCCGCGGAGCTGCGCGATCGCCAGCTTCACCGCGGTCGCCAGGCGATCGTGCGTTTCTTCAATACCAATCAGCGCAGGCGATTCACGTTCCAACTCGGCCAGATGATGATCGATCAGGTGCGCAATGACTTCGCTATCGGTGGCCGAGTGAAAGACGCAGCCTTCCGACTTCAAGCGTTCTTTCAGCGCGGCGTAGTTTTCGATCACGCCGTTATGCACGATGGCGATGCGGTGGTCGCCGCCCCAATGCGGATGCGCGTTGACCTGTGTCGGCGGTCCATGCGTGGCCCAGCGCGTGTGACCGAT
>JAEZGD010000008.1 GCA_023417165.1 Planctomycetota bacterium | reverse complement strand
AGCTCGCGCCGCTGGGTCACAAGATGACCGCCGCGGAATCGGAACTGGAGGTGGCGGTGCAAGGCGTTTCGTACTCGGCTCCGATGATCAAAGCCCAAGCGGAAGCGGTTGCCGACACGAAAGAGACGCTGGGTACGCATGCCACCGATGCGATGAAGAAAGTGCAAAACGGAATGTTGATGCTGGCATAAGTCAGAGGGGAAATGACAGGCGAGAAGCTCTGTCCAACGAAGAGGAAGAAGCATGAATCAAGAAGCAACGATGAACGGCTGGACGATCACCCCCGAAATGCAGGCGGCGCTCGACGCGGCCAATGCACGGTTGGCACAACTGGCCGAACAACATGCGCCCGCCGAGCAGGATCAGACGCCGCCGACTCTCGCCTGCGAGTTGATCGAGTGGGGCAAGATCAAGCTCAAGCCGGAAGGCGAACAGCTATTGACGGCCAGCCTATCGGTGCGTGAATACTTCGAATTGCTAGTCGAAAATGATTGCCTGGCGGATGCGCGTCGTGTGCTGGCGCATTCGCTGCCGAAACGCCGCGCGCTGTGGTGGGGCGTATTGGCCGCCTATGATGCCTTCCGCCCGGCGACGCCTGCGCTGCTTGATAATGTACTGCAAGCGGTGACGCGGTTTGTGGCAACACCCACGGAAGATCAGCGCCGCGGGTGTGGCGAAGTCGCGAAGCGCACACCGCCCAGCAGCATCGCAGGTTGCCTGGCGACCGCCGCGTTCTTTAGCGCCGGAAGCATTGCACCGCCGGGCTTGCCACCTGTCGCGCCCAAGCCGTTCATCACGGGACGTTTGGTCGGCGTGTGTGTTTATCTGGCGTCGGTGACGCGCGATCCGGCGCAGTACAAGCAATACCTGCGTGAATACTTGCGATGGGGCCGCGCCATCGCCGCCGGCGAGATGCGATTGCCAGAACCGGCCGCAGCGCTGCATGCTCCGCACCTGTCACGATTGCACGGTTATTGGCCGCAAGCCGCGGCGGAAGTGTGTGAGGCCCACGCATGAGCACTACCGAAACAGCCACTCGCATCGAACAGCCGCTCGCTCATGAGGTCGCCCTCGATTGCGATCTTTCGGACGCGGCGAAAGCACTGCTGACGCCGCAGGTCAAAGCCGGTTCGTACTTGGCGCAACTGGCGCGCGAGAACCTGTGGCTGGATGCGCTGCGTTTCGCTCCCTATGGGCTCGAACGCAACAGCGCCATCTGGTGGGCGACGCTGTGCTTGTGGCAATATTTTCGCCCTGCCCCGCCGGCTGAAGTCGATCGTTGCTTGAAAGCTGTCGTTGCCTGGCTACGGGAACCGAGCGAAGCCGCGCGGCGCGAAGCCTACATGGCCAGTCAGGCGGCCAAGATCACCACCCCAGCGGGCAACCTGGCGCTGGCGGTTTTTTTTGAATTTGGCAGTCTGGCGCCTGTGGGCCAGCCAGAAGTTCCCGCCAAGCCGCATTTCATGCCGAAAACGCTGGGCGCGGCGATTACGCTGGCCATCAAGCAATCGCCCCTGGACCAGCAGTCCGCTCGGCAAACCGATTACGTTCGTCTCGCGCTAGAAGTCATGGCAGGGCGTTGGCCGCTGCCAACCACGACCGAGGAGTTCGCCTAATGTCGCTGCAAAACGAATTCACCGAGATCATGACGGAACTGACGAAGTTCCAATCGGCGCTCGGTCGCGTTCATACCGGACTGAAGTCGCCCAAAGAAAAGGAAATGCTCGGCGAATTGCTGGGCAAGATCGAAGAGGCTCGCGTCGAAGCGCAAAGCGCCGTGCCGGCCGCCATTCAAAAGATTCACGAAGTTGCTCAGGACGTCCAACAACGCGCCGAAGAGCACAAGCGGAAGCTCGTCGAACTGCAAAAGCAAATCGAAGAGCGCAAGAACAATCCACCGCAGCCCGTCGCGCCGCCGCCCAAGCCTGAGGTGCAATTCGATCCGAATTTGGGCATGCAACTATCACGCGAGCTGCTGCAACACATCGCTCCGCCTATTGCTGCCGCGACCAACGAAAAGCCGACGCAGGTCATCAAAGAGATTTGGGAAGACTGGAATTGGGAGCGGAACTAGGCGTTCCCTAGGGAACCTAAAACCGTTCGCATCAAGCCTTTCATTCATGTCTGAACACGTATGCCACAGCCCGCTGCACGCCTGACCGATATGCATGTTTGCCCGATGTTCACGGGACCGGTGCCGCACGTCGGTGGACCCATTACCGGCCCTGGCGCGCCGACGATCATGATCGGCGGCCTGCCAGCCGCGTGCATGGGCGATATGGCGGTGTGCGTTGGTCCGCCCGATACGATTGTGATGGGCGCGCCTACGGTGCTGTTCGAAGGTCGGCCCGCAGCGCGGATGGGCGATCCCTGCGCGCATGGCGGCACGATTGTGCTCGGATTTCCGACCGTGCTAGTCGGATAAGATGTTACCCATTGCGGCGCAACGTCATCCAGCCATAGGTAATGACGGCCGCAACCACACCGACTAGCACAAACGCGGCCCACATCGTGGTGCGATGAAACTTCTTCAGCGCCGCTTCAGTCGGTTCTGCCGAAGCTGGCGCCTGCTTGATCACCTGATCAGCGGTTCTGATGTTCGGCGCTGGCGGTGGCGATGGTAACACTGGGGGCACGATGCCAATGACGGTATCGGTCGCCGCTGTATTGGGAACCACTGGCGAGTCTGGCTCGGCGCGCTCGTCCGCTTCGGTCGGAGTCGGCATTGGATCGGCGCTGGCTGTCGAGCCGGGGCGTGGATACTTATTGCCAGTATTGCCTTCGTAATTCGCGATCACCGCTTCCGCTAGCGCGCCCCGCCCTGCCAGCGTCAAGTAATTGACCAAGGCGGTCGCATCTTCTTCATCGGCGAGCACCTCGTAGCCCACGCGCATCGGGCGATCGTTGACCAATAACTGAAAACCGCGCTCGTCCGCTCCAGCCAGCACGGCAATAACCTGGCGCTGATGTATGCGCCAAACACGTGGCTCGGCAGTGACTTCTGGCGTTTTCTCAGGTTCGTCCGCCGCAGCGGGCGCGGGCGGCGCAGCAGGTGCATCGCCGCGCACATAGGCTCGATCGGATTCACTGAGTTGCGAAAGCGGTACAGTGACCAGATCGCCATCGATATTGAGAACGATGTTGCGTCCCTTCACCTCTTCCAGTCGCGCGGTGATTCTCCGCCCTTGTCGATCGGTCCACTCTCGTGGTTCGGAGACAGCAGGCGCAGCGCTACACATTTCGCCCAGCCACAGGGCGAAAATCGCCAACACAAGACAGCGAAAGGCGAGCGTCATGAATACCACTCGGACGCGGGGATGCATTTACGGTATCGAGCAGGCGCAGAGGCGTCAAGAAACCGGCGTGGCGGACGATGCCCCCTCCGCCGGATTTTGAATCTCGCCGTTCAGTTTAGACGCATTTTTCCGGTTCGCCCAGGCGATCGGCGGCCGCATTACCCTTACCCTTGTTAGGGAAACCGCTCGACGAAGTATTGCTGCCAGGCCGAAATGTGCTGAACCATTGCCTCCCGCGCCCGAACCGCATCCCGCGCCACTAGGGCGTCCAGAATAATGCAATGCTCACGCAACGCCTGCTGCAACGACTCGGCATTCGTATTTAGCGGGTTAAATCCGCGATGCACCAAGCGATATCGGCTAATGGCATGCGCCAGGCGGCGATTGCCGCTAGATTCGGCAATGGTGTTGTGAAAGACCTCGTCAAAGGCAATCCAGCGCTGCAGCCAATCGGGGGCGGCAGTATCCGCAGCCAGTTCGTCGGCCATCGCTCGTAGCGGACCGATCTGACGATGATCCATCCTGCCAGCAGCCAATTCGGCGGCTGGGCCTTCGAGAAACTTGCGCAACTCAAAAATTTCAAAAAGATCGTCACGAGTAAAACGCGCGACACGTGCGCGCCGTCCCATCGACTGCTCAACGACGCCATCTTTGGCCAATTGGCGCAAAGCATCGTGAACTGGCGTGCGACTAACTTGCAATTGCTTCGCCAAAGCAACTTCGCTTAACACCATTCCCGGTGTTAAACGCCCTGACATTATGCCTTGCAACACCGCTTCATAAACTGCATTTGCTAAAGAAGTGGCATTCTCGACAGATACCGGCGTAAGTTTCAGACTCATGTGGCTGTCCCTACCGCAGAGCGCCTTGGGGTGCGACAGTGCTGCCTAGGCGATACGACGGCTCTCGATCGCTACGTTAAACCTTTCTTATTAGTAATGTCAAGCTACGAAAATATAGCTATTTTGGCCTATACACTCGCAGCACACGAATCATCGCAATTGATAAGAACTTGCCAGCGCAAATCTGACGCATTCAAAGTGCGGCATGCGTCTGATTTGAGGTTGATGCGTTTCATAACAACGCTTCTCCCATTCAACCCTCAGCAGACTCGCGTCCGTGCGATGATGCCTCGTTAAAATCTTCAAAGCATCTACGTCTGGCAGTCAACCCGCGCCAGACAGACCACTGGTCAGGCAGTCTCGGCAATCAAAACGTGGTGCACCGACCGCAAACGCCGGTAAGGAACGCTGGGCAGGGATTCGCAGCGCTGCCAGAGGCCGTTAAAGTCAGCAACAATCAAGACCTGATGGGTTGGCGTGGCGGTACTTTGCGAGTGATTTGCCATCCCCCACACTGGCCTCAGGCGGTTTGGTTGCCGGCGATAAGCACCTGTGGAAAGAGCTTCGATCGGATAGAATCTATCAACGAACCATTTACCTAAGCTCCGCACTCACGCTTTCACTACTGTGTCCGATTCCATTGCCATTCGTCCTTGCGGTCCGCTTCACGCTTCCATTCGTCCGCCCGGCAGCAAAAGCATCACCAATCGCGCATTGATCTGCGCGGCATTGGCCGAGGGCGAATCGCTGCTGCGCGGCGCACTGGATAGCGAAGATACGCGCGTGATGATCGAGGCGCTGCATCAGTTAGGCGTGGCCGTCGAGGTCGACCATGCGCAACAGACGTTGCGCGTCACCGGCTGCGCTGGGCAACCACCGCGCCGGGAGGCGGATATATTCGTCGCCAACAGTGGCACAACGATCCGCTTTTTGACCGCCATGCTGGCCGCAACCACGGGGCGTTATCGGCTGGATGGCATCGCACGCATGCGGGAACGCCCGATTGGCGACCTGCTCGAAGCCTTGAATCAATTGGGCGCTGATTGCCGGACCGAAGCGAATAACGGTTGCCCACCAGTACTGCTGGAAGCTAATGGCTTACGAGGTGGCACAGCACGCATTCGCGGCGATATCTCAAGCCAGTACTTGAGCGGCCTCTTGATGGCCGCGCCTTATGCGAACAGCCCTGTGCAGATCATCGTGGACGGCGAACTCGTCTCGCAACCGTATGTGCATATGACACTGGGCGTGATGCGCTCGTTTGGAGTCGAGACACGGCCCAGCGATTTGAAGTCGTTCGCGATTCCCACGCAAAAGTATTGCGGCGTCGAATACGACATCGAGCCAGATGCCAGCGCCGCCAGCTATTTCTGGGGCGCGGCGGCCGTGACTGGCGGCACGGTGACTGTCGAAGGGCTGACGCGCGAAGCCCTGCAAGGCGATGTTGCCTTCGTCGATTGCCTGGCGCAGATGGGCTGTACCGTGACCGATACGCCGCATGGCATTCAAGTCACAGGCGGCAAGCTCCGCGGCATCAACGTAAACATGAATGCGATCAGCGATACGGTGCAAACCTTAGGAGCAGTCGCCCTGTTTGCCGAAGGTCCGACGACTGTCACCGGCGTCGGTCACATTCGTCACAAAGAAACCGATCGCATCGGCGACCTGGCGCGCGAGCTGCGCAAGCTCGGGG
>JAEZGD010000648.1 GCA_023417165.1 Planctomycetota bacterium | reverse complement strand
GTCCTTCTTGATATCTTCGAGCGTCGGCAGCGGATCGTTCTTCTGGTTCTTTTCATTGTTCTTTTGCACCCGCTCCTGGGCCTGGCGTAACTCCTTCTGAAGCACTTCGTCAGCTGGATAGGCCGCCGATGGCGAACGGAACTGCTTATATAAGGCGTGTCCGCCCCACGCCGCCTTCACCAACAGGACCGGTTCCTCGAAGTGATTGCCCATCACGTTTCCGAATTCCAGTTCCGCGCCGGTCCGACCCGGCGAGCCGTAACCGATCGTCAGCGGTCCTTTGCGGTTCAGATACTTGATAAACACATCGTCGCGCACGGCCCACTTGTCATCTTGCCGCAGATGCGCGAAGAGATCTTTCGTCTTGGCGTTGGTTGCCTGATGTTCGAACAGTTGGTTCGGCGCTTTGCCTTCCATGTTCGACTGCCCCGCAAGAATAAAGACCTTCACCGTCTTTTCTGCAGCGCACAGCGGCGCGATGGGCAAGACGGCGACAAGCAGAACGACCTTCAAGATGCGAATCATTGCAAACCTTTCCTGCCCTTAGCGCTCGGCAGCAGCGAATAACATCGGCAACAGCTTTCTAAAAACCATGCCGATTCTAACTGCCTAGAAAGCACGTTGATAGCTGCGCCGAGTAGCGAAAAGTTACATCGGGGCCGTTTATGTCAGATGTCACCTCAAAATGCGAAGCAAGATTGCAGGAGAGACGCATGTCTCATTGCGCTTTGCCGGTGCCATGACAAGCCTCGCAGGGCGATATCTCAGTTTCGGTAGAATAGATCGGAATCGAGGATATTCCTGTCGCATCGGGACTCATCCCGATTAACGTCTGTTTCGTCGTGGCGAGCGTCCCCTCGCCACGGCAGGCGGGACATGCTTCTTCCGACAGCGGCACAGCTGCAGGCGCGCTACAGCCCATCAATCCCAGCAGTACGACCAATGGTAGTAAAATTCGCGTCATACTTAAGCGGTCGTCTCACTAGTCGATCGTCTCATCCTCGTCGGAAATGAACTCCCACCCAAACTCGGCATCTTCCTTCTCCCATGGGGTCTCTCGCCCATAGCCCATCGAACCATAACGTCCTGCGCCCAGGACGCGTGTGAAATTCCACTGGTCGTCGGCGGAGTACTCCAGGCCATCAAGATACATGCGGACCGAGGGCAGACCCGCTTCCACGTTCAACGTCGCCAATCGCTCCAGCACGGCGGCGTGGGAGCCGGCGGTGAAGCCGGGAATAACTATCGAATCTTGGTCGGCTGTCGAGGTGTCTGCGCCAATATCCTCAAGTATTGCCTGCATCTCCGGATCCATTTCTTCGCCAGCTGCCGGCTCAATTGAGAACTGCAGGCCCGATAAGTCGACGGTGACGTCGTCGCAATGAAACCGAATCTCGTCAGGATGATCGAAGCCGCGCAGGCCTAGTGTCAGCAGTTCCTCAAAGCGATGCTCGGCTGGATATTGCCCGGTGATCTCTTCGAGTTCGATCGAAACGAACCGATAGGGAAGCGGTTCAATGGCCGCGCGCAGCATTGCGGCATACTCAGCAAGGCCAACAAATTGTGGGAAGATCTTCGCCAGATAAGGAACCGCCTGATCGAGTTGGTGAAGGGCCTGCTCTTGCGGGCAGACCGGAGCAAAGGCCGGAACTTCCTGCCCTTGCACCTTGAACACCTCACGCCGCAGATCGCCTTCACGGAACAGCGCCAGCCACAAGAGCGGCAGAGCTTCGACATCGGTGGCGATCAGTTGCTGCTCGGCGTTGTAGTCGCGCTGCACAAACGACGGATAAATCGTGTCGGCATCGGACGCCGCCAGATAGGAACGATTCGACATGGTGCGCTCCCTGCGCGGTAAGGCCGGAATAGAAGGCTAGGAATCGAACGCGTCGAGCGTATCCCACGTCGTGGAGCAAGTCAAATTTGTCGCAATTGTCGGCTGCGCATAATTGCCAGCGCGATCACTGCCATTGTGCTGCGGCGCAGGGCAGTGAAACGCGGTGTTTCACTGCCTCGCTGAAGGAGAACTTTCATTGTGCCGCTGTCGCCGCTAGGTAGTCGCGCCGTGCTCGATGAATTCGAGCTCAATGCCGACAACTCGCTCGCCGTCCTGGAGTTCCCGTACGGGACCGGAGCCATCTCCGAAGCCACTTTGGACATAGGCGAGTGCTGGACCGCTCTCGCCGGCAACGCGCATCAAGCCGACGCGTTGGAAGTCGAATTGTTCCAGGAATCGAGCGCCTGCATTTCGGTCATCGCCGAACTTGTCGCGGTAAGCGTCGAGCATGGCTTCGGCATCGCAGACACCAATCGTGGCGCTGTCGGTGCCCGCCTGTGCCAGTTTCTGTCCGAGCCGTGGCTCGTGCGATTCGACTGCACAGATCTGCAGCCGCGCGACGAAGTGTGCCTCGCCAAAGGCCATGACGAATGCGCGAACGGCATACCGGCCTGGTTCGAGCGTGATGCGATTGCCATCACCTGCGTCTAGCTCGGCCCATGAGAAACTTGGATCGCCAATCCAGAGTGCGCCCGAACGCAACGGAAGTTCTGTAAGGTCGAACCATCCCAAGTCGCGCCCCGGCGTCCTTGCCGCTGGCCATTCATCGTGACTTAACAATTGCTCCAGTTGTTTCATGTTGCACCATTGGACAAAACTAGGGAATGAATGCGGCGGGCGGAACTAAACGCGATTCTAGCGGCTCTCCAGCAGTGCCGCGAATCTGTTTCACTTCATGATCGTTGGCAGCAAGGTCAGGGAACGGTCGCCGGCCAACTGCCTATCAGCGCATCGGCCCTGTCTCCATGGGCAATACCAAGTCGTTAGAAGATTCGGACGTAGTGGATCTGATAGAATTCCTTTCACAGCCGAACTCTCCTTTATCTGCGAGGCTACCGATGAGCATCGAGAAAATTCGCGACGAAGGGCAAACCTTAGGCAGTCCCACTGGCAAAGTACTCGGAATCGTGGATTCCCTCGCCTATTGCGAGAAGTTGGCTGCAGCATTGGCGGCGGCTGGATTGCTCAAGGTGCAGGTATTGGTCGGCGAAGAAGGCGTTCAACTCTTGGAGCGGGTCGATCAGTTCTTCTTCAGCGATATGGAGGAGCGGATTCTACGCCGCCACCTTGAAGAGTTGCAGGCAGGACATGCGGTGATCGCGATCGAGACGCCCTCGGAACGCGTGGACGAGGTGGTGAGTATCGCCTCGGCCAATGGCGCTCGTCGGTTGGTGCATTTCGAATTTCTGACGGTGAATTGGCTCACCCGTTAACGGTGTTAGCGGCGCTGACCCGCTACGTCGAACCAGCTAACGCAAGAGATAGGCGACAGGTATGGACTCTTCACTTACGCCGCGCAAGATTCATCCTCAAGTGCGCATTGGCCATGTTCATTTGAAGGTGGCCGATCTGCCGCGAGCGCTGCGATTTTATTGCGGAGTGTTGGGATTTGAGCTGACACAGCGGTATGGCGAACAGGCGGCATTTGTCTCGGCAGGAGGCTACCATCACCACATTGGGTTGAATACCTGGCAGAGCTTGAATGGCGCGCCTCCACCACCAACTTCTACCGGACTATTTCACCTCGCAATTGTGTATCCGACACGGGTTGAACTTGCCGACGCGCTACGCCGCGTGCTGGAGGCGGGCATTCCGTTAGACGGGGCCAGTGACCATGGCGTGAGCGAGGCCTTGTATCTCCGCGATCCGGACGAGAATGGCGTCGAGCTGTACTGGGACCGCCCGGTAGAAACGTGGCCGCGCACGCCGCAAGGCGATATCGACATGTATACCCGGCGGCTCGATCTGACAAATTTACTCGAAGAACTCAAGATCGCTGGCGATTCACCATCCGGCATGCATGAAGCGCCAGAAGCGTGAGTCGCACGATTGCTGACGAGGCAACCCTGCGGTTGCATTTATTAGTCACCACAGGGGCCAAGTTGCGCAAGTCGGCAACAGTACTTAGCCAGCCGACAGCGGCCATTCGCGTTGGTGAAGGGTCTTGCCTGTCAGGTCTTCGACTCGCAGTTCTACTTTGTCCCCTTCGGCGCGCAGGATCATCAGCGTCGCCCCTTCCGGACGAGGACCGCCGCCGACCACTTGCATGATCGGCTCGGTGTCGGTGGGATCATCGATGCGGTGCTGGTGCATATGGCCAGAAATCACCGCCTTAAAGCCTGCTTCTCGCAAAATCGGCAACCAGAGTTTTGCGCCCATGCCGCAATAGTAGGCATGCCCTTCCAGTGTGGTTCCGTCGTTGTGGCCAGGCAGGCCGCGCAACGGAATATGACAGACGGCCAGTCGCAGCGGCGCTTCTGCAATCTCGGGTTCGGCAATGGCCTTCTTTAGCCACGCCGCCTGGTGTTCGCGATAGGGCTCGTAAGCCGCCGTGCCTGCGAACACCGGATGCGCGTCGGGCTTGTCTTCGCCGGTATCGAGTCCGACCAAGGCGATAGGCCCCAATCGCAGCGCGAAGTTATACGGCGCGTCGGATTGATTCGGCCAACCGCTCAATCCGGCGGTCAATTCGCGGGCTCGTTGGCCACGAACATCGTGATTGCCAGGCACGAACAACAGCGGACGCTCCGTTGCCCAGCCCTTAGCAACATTGCGCCCGGGATTCAACACAATCTGCATCGGATCGTCTTTGGCATCGAAATCGTTGCAAGTATCGCCATTCCAAAGCAGAACGTCAGGAGCAAGAGCCTCGACGCGCTGGTGTAAAGCGTCGATCGTCGCCTGGTGTTCGTGCGTATCGTTGACGATTGCGATCGTGATTTGCTCAGCGCTCGCACTGGGCAAACTTAGCCGCTGCACCTGGCCGGCAACACTTTCGCCACGCACTAGCTGATAGGCGTTCTTGTAAGCCAGCGGCTGAGCGACGACGCGGTAATAGATGGGCTTGCCAGCAGGGACAGGTTCGCCGAGCCGGACCTGAATCCCGAGCGCGAGATCGCTCGCCTGGACGAGCCCATGCTGCGCCGCAATGGCTACTTGATCCAGCTTATCGGCCGACCAACCCCATTCGACCCAGCCGGTGGCGAGGGACGACACCGCGAAGTGAACCGAAAAGCCATCGGCCTGCGGATGTTGCACGACCGGCGGACTAATGATCAGCGGCAGCGCCTTCTCGGCAACCGGCTCCATCGCCGCCGCCTTTGGGCTGAGTTGTAAACTTAAAGCCGACAGAGGAATCAAACCCAGAAAACTGCGACGCGGCAAACTCATTCCAGAACCCCTTCAGCAGAATCGAGAATCGGCGCTGCGGACCAATATCCTTCAAAGTCTGGTCGCAACGCCAGGCAATGTCCAGACCTCGTTGCCGAGGTACGAATGCCGAGGCACCGGCGACACTCATGGTTCGATCGGCGTAGAACATGCCCGCGAAGCGTGCGTGACCCGAATGACGGTCACGCCTTCAGCGTTTAGTCGTTGAAACATTCGCAGGATTGCGACACTCGCATTCGTATCCATGTTGACCATCGTCTCAGCCACCATTGGTAGGGCGAAAGTTTCGCATTTGATTGAAAACCCTTCAAAATCCGTGGTAAACTCCGCCACTGAAGCAACACGTGGGCTTCCAAATACAGGGGAACTGCCATGGCTACGTCGAAAGACAACCAGAATATGGGCTCGACGATGAGCACCGGCGTGCCGGCCCCCAGCGACCGGAACTCGCTAACGATTGGTCCTGACGGTCCCATCCTGCTGCACGATGTGCACTTTCTCGAGCAGATGGCGCATTTCAACCGCGAAAAGGTGCCAGAGCGCCAGCCGCACGCTAAAGGTGCGGGCGCGTTCGGTGTCTTCGAAACGACCGAGGATGTCTCAGCCTTCACCAGTGCGGCGCTATTTCAGAAGGGCACGACCACCGAGATATTGGCGCGGTTCTCGAACGTCGCTGGCGAGCAGGGGAGCCCCGATACGTGGCGCGATGTGCGCGGCTTTTCGCTCAAGTTCTATACCAGCGAAGGCAACTACGATCTTGTAGGCAACAACACGCCGATCTTCTTCGTGCGCGACCCGATGAAATTTCCGCACTTCATTCGCAGCCAGAAGCGGCTGCCTGATTCGGGACTGCGCGACAACCATATGCAGTGGGACTTCTGGACCAGCAACCCTGAGTCGGCGCATCAAGTTACCTACTTGATGGGCGAGCGCGGCTTGCCGCGCACCTGGCGGCACATGAATGGCTACGGCTCACATACCTTCATGTGGATCAACACCGGCGGCGAGAAATGTTGGGTGAAGTATCATTTTCATACAAACCAAGGGATGGCGTTCTTCACCAACGCCGAAGCCGCCGAGATGGCGGGCCGCGACGCCGACTTTCATCGCCGCGATCTGTTCGAAGCGATCGCCCGCGGCGAGCATCCCAGTTGGACGCTTTCGGTGCAGATCATGCCTTATGCTGATGCCAAAACATATCGTCTCAATCCCTTTGACCTGACGAAAACCTGGCCGCATGTCGACTACCCGCTGCACAAAGTCGGCACGATGACGCTCAACCGCAATCCCGAGAATTTCTTCGCCCAGATCGAGCAGGCGGCTTTCTCGCCAGGCAACACGGTGCCAGGCATCGGCCTGTCGCCAGACAAGATGCTGCTTGCGCGCGCATTCGCCTATAACGATGCCCAGCGCAACCGCATCGGCACCAACTTCCATCAACTGCCGGTGAATCGCCCCAAATGCCCCGTTAATACCTACATGATCGATGGGCAGATGTGCTATGAACACACCGGCAATGCCCCCGTCTATGCGCCCAACAGCGAAGGTCGCCCATGGGCGGACGATACTGGGCCGATGCCAGACGGTTGGTCAGCCGATGGCGAAATGGTGCGCAGCGCCTACACGCTACGCGCCGACGATGACGACTTTTCTCAGCCAGGCATCTTGGTGCGCGACGTCTTCAACGACGAGCAGCGCGCGAAGCTAGTCGATCAGGTGGCGGGAAGCTTGCTGGGCGGCGTCCACGGCGAAGTGCTCCAGCGGGCCTTTCAATACTGGAAGAACATCGACCCCGCCGTCGGCCAGCAGATTGAGGACAAAGTCCGCACCGGCAGTGCGCCGAAGCCCGCCGAAGGCATGGGAGAGAGCTAAGCCAAGTCCGCCTTCTCCAGCGGAATGCCAGGCTTATTTGTTCTAGCAACCTTAACGCGGCTTTCTAATGGCTTCGTTGAGTCCGACGACATGTAGTATTAGTCCGCCTGAGGATCGAATCGACGAAGCTTCGGACGCTATTTCCCGGGGGACCGATCATGCGTAACTTTCGACGTCAATGCTGGTGCGTCGTGATGATTGCGATTCTAGGCGCGATCGCTCCCGCAAGGGGTTCGGCTGCGGAGCCGGTCGAACTCGATCGCGGGGCTGCTCCTCAAAATCCTCAGCAACCGCAGGTGGCTGTGGACGCTCGAGGAACCATCCATGTTGTGTATGGCGTCGGTGATCTGGCACGGTATTGCCGTTCGGATGATGGCGGTAAGAGCTTCGGGAAGCCGGTCGATTTACCGGCCGCAAATGAGATGTCGCTGGGCATGCGCCGCGGACCGCGTATTGCCGTTTCCGACAAGGCGATTTGTGTTACTGTCATTGGCGGCAAACAAGGCAAAGGTCGAGATGGCGACTTGTTGGCCATCCGATCCGTCGATGGCGGAAAGTCTTGGGCCGCTCCCGTGCAAGTCAACGACGTCACTGACGCTGCGCGGGAGGGGCTGCATGCCATGTGCGCCGGACCCAAAGGGGAAATGCACTGCGTTTGGCTCGACCTGCGCAGCGGCAGTACCGAGGTGATGGCCTCCAGTTCCCCGGATGGAGGCGTCACCTGGAGCAAGAATGTCCTCGTCTACAAGTCACCGGACGGTAGTGTCTGCGAGTGCTGTCATCCGAGCGTTACCACCGATGGTCGCGGCCGCATCCATGCGCAATGGCGTAACTCCGTCGATGGAGCCCGCGACATCTACGTCGCATCCTCGATGGATGGTGGCCAGACGTTCGGCAAGGCCTTTAAACTTGGCGCTGGATCATGGCCGCTCAATGCTTGCCCGATGGATGGAGGCGCGATTGCGACGAGTGCGGGCGGCAAGCTCGCCTCCGCCTGGCGTCGAGATAAAGCCGTGTTTCTATCGCTCGAAGGCGAACCGAAAGAACAACGTCTGGGAGCCGGGGAGCAGCCTTGGATTGCTGCGACAGACGCCGGCCCGTTCGTCGTCTGGCTCAAGAAACGCGGCGATGTAGCCTATCTGCTTACGCCTGAAAGCAAATCGCCGATTGAGTTGGCGAGTCATGCCGCCGATCCCGTCATCGCGGCGGGCCCAAACGGTCGCGGACCGGTAGTCGCCGCCTGGGAACGTCGCGAAGGCAAAAACTATACGGTTCAATGTCGGCTAATCGTTCCATAAAAAGTGGCCCTGATCTTTAGTGCCGCTTGTGATTCGAGGGCCCGCAGAACGGTACTCTCTGCCGCCAGAACTCCCATTGCTCTTGAACCACTTGGTTCGCAAGCATCGCATAGTCCTTATCGAAGATGCTCCAACCCTCAAGCGTCACGTCTGCTGCTTCGCGAACTCCCAGACAAACGAGCGCCCGCTCTGCCGACACTCGCCGCATTACATGGTCACGCAGCTTCGGTGATTCCAGAACCAATTCAAAGCAAGCACGTGCGTCGATAGGATGAAGCAACGCCATCGTGACCGCGAGTTGAGGACTCACCATGCTGCCCGCCTCAAACCTGAAGCGCTGGTCATCGAAGAATCTATGCTGTCGAGAAACCAAAAGGCACACGCAACCAACATGCGTGTAACGCCAGTTTGCGTCACGAATGATGGCAGACCAGTAGGCAGTATCTGATCCCAAACGCTCTGCTACAACTCGCGATTATTCGCCCATGGTTTTCAGCCAGGCATCGTCAATGGCGATAGATTGGCTTTGTCCGTTACGTTTCAGGATGATGTTTCCGGTGACGGCTTTGATACCGTTCTCTTTGCGGTCGCGGATTTTCAGGATCGAACGGTCGCGATCATCTTCTACTGTAAGCTTGTTGAAGTGCAGGTTGCCTGCAGCGCGGCCTGCGGTGTCGAGACCTTGCAGGTACAAAGGCGGGAAAAACCGATCCTTAACGGCGCATCCGCGAAAAATCGTGTCTTCCACGTCAACGCGCACTGCATCGAAGGGATTGAACTGTATGGAGAGACCGGCCATGCCATCGTTCTCCGCCAGGAATTCCGTGATCCGCAGGCTTCCCGCCGGTGGATCGTTCGGGTTGCTGATCAAGTGAATGGCATGCTGTTTGTTGCCGCAAGAAACACACTGTTCGAGGTGAATCGAGAAGGGGCTGGACTTACTGGTCAGGAATTGTGGGCAGAGTTGAAAGCCGGTGCCTGAATTGTTTTCGGCGGTGCAGCGGCGCACCACGCAGCGGATCAAGGAATCCTCCGGGTGATTGGGTTCAAAATCGATGCCCGCCGCCGGGGCGGTGCCATCGGTGTTGCGCAGTTGGCATTCTTCGATGAGCAGGTCCTCGACGCTGATGACGCTGATACCTTGTCGGTGGTTTGCGTTGCAGTCGACGCGCCGAATCGTCACCTGACGGTTGGGGCTGTGCTTCGAGCCCGTGCCAAGGTAGATGGCGTCGCCTCCCGTTTGTTCGATCGTGAGGTCTTGAACCAGCACGTTGCGACATCCGGAGAATGCCACGCCATGCCGCCATTCCGACCTTTGGTAGGCGGAGGATTGATAGTCTGGCTTGTGCATGCGAATGTGGGCCGACTTGCCACCATCCGCTTTGTCGCCCCGGAGGATCACATTTTCGCATTCGCGGAACGATAACAGACAATCGCCTTTCGCCTTGTAGGCGCCTTGGAGCGCGACCAACTCGGTGCCCTCCTCAAAGACGATTTCCTGGTTGCTGACGCCGGTCAACGGTCGCGTGATCCATGGCGAGGACTGTCGATCGAGAATCAGCCGTTTGACTTTGGAGTTAATCGCCTTCTGGAGACACTCGGTGGAATCCGCGGGATCGAATCCCCACCACGATGCGCGGGCTTCCTGGCGCTTGCCTGCCAACACTTCCTCGACCAGATCCGGTCTGGCGGTCGATTGGGAAGAGGCTGCTGCGTCCTGAGGTGAATCGGTTAATGTACTGACGACATAGGCGTCGAACGCCTTGCGATCCTTCCATCCCAATTGGCACCGCACTTCCTTGCCGTCGTCAGAGATACGTGTGTGCCCCTCGTCGTCCACAATGTGCTTGCGCGTCTCGACGCGCGCGAAATCTTCGGAGTGAGCCAGGTAAATCGCCGCCAGGTCGAAGAGCGTGCTGCTGGCGTCTTTCGGATAACGGTCGCGGTAGGCCCAGAGTTCGTAGTTTTCGATGACGACGCGCGCAAGAGGATGATGCTTCGAGTGGGCGACGGCCGCGTAGTGCTTGCCAAGCAGCGCAAGTTCCGCCGAGGCATCGAGCGGCGAAGTCGTGATCATCCACGGGGCCGCGACCATCGCCTGCCAGGACGCGGCATCGGCGCGTACATTCCAATCGGCTGCGGGCTTGCCGCCATTTTCAAATCCTTTGTAGATGCGACCGCCAGTGCAAACAATGCGGGCCTTGGTCGCAATCTTCGGATCGCGGCGCAGAGCCTCTTTGATATTGGGAACGGGACCGATGGTGATGACGGTGATGTTGCCCGGTTGTGCGTGGATCGCGTCAATGAGCGCCGCGACACCGTCTTCGTGGATTTTGCCTGGGTAGGTGCTCAGGTCGTAATCGCTCAGCCAACGCTTCTGGGGCAGGGGCTCGTCGCCAGTCTTGATTCCCGTACCGATGGGAATATCGGTGCGCCCGACACGTTGAAGGATTTTTGCGACGAGTCGGGTTCGTTCCGGCGTATTGCCATAGTCGGTAACGATGAGTTTGACATCCAGTTCTGGCATGCCCAGGAGCATGGCCAACGCCCAGGTGTCATCGATGTCGTCGCCAATGTCCGTGTCCAGAATGACGGACGTGGGCGGCGCTCCCTTCGCCCCCGT
>JAEZGD010000600.1 GCA_023417165.1 Planctomycetota bacterium | reverse complement strand
CACATGGCCTGCGTCTTTCACGTCATGCTGACCGAACGCCTGGGCGAGCATGCCGATTGGCAAGCGTGGCTGACCGAATCGCTGGCGGCCAACAAGCCTTGGGATCAGATGTGTCGCGAGATGCTCGCGCCGCACAGCGACGAAGCCGATCCCGCGCGCGGCGCTGGCTTCTTCATCAGCAAGCGATTGGAGAACTATGGCCAGAACCCTGTCGATCATCCTGCGCTCGTGCGCGATGTGGGCCGGTTGTTGCTGGGCGTCGATTTGCAATGCGCTCAATGCCACGATCATCCGCAGATCGACGATTACAAGCAGATCGATTACCAAGGCTTGTACGCGTATTTTGCCAACGTCTCGCTGCGCTCGGGCGTGAAGTTTCCGGCGGTGCAAGAGAAGCTGGCCCAGAAGGTCGAGTTTCAATCGGTGTTTGTCTCGGGCAAGCACGAGGTGGCGTTGCGACTGCCGTTTGGCATGGAGACCGCGATTCCCGCCTTCGAAAAGGGGCAAGAGTTCGTCACTCCCCCGGATCGCAAGACCAACAACCCTGGCGTGCTGAAGTTCAGCTCGCTGCAAACGTTGGCCAGTGACCTGCCGCAGCCCACCACGCCAGGCTTCAGCAAGAACATTGCCAATCGCTTGTGGTGGCACATGCTGGGACGCGGGCTCGTGCATCCGCTCGACTTGCATCATAGCGCCAATAAGCCTTCGCATCCCGAACTGCTCGAAGCCTTGAGCAACGAGTTCGCGACACGACAGTACGACATCAAGTGGCTGCTGCGTGAGATCGCCCTCAGCGACACTTATCAACGCAGCAGCGTTCTGCCGGAAGATGGTCGCGACATCGCGCCGACCAGCTATCGCGTCGCCATTGAAAAGGGACTTTCGCCAGAGCAGATGGCGCGCAGCCTGTGGACTGCAACCGGTCCGTGGACCGATGACAAGCTGCTTGCCGATTTGCAAACGCGGTGCGTGAAAGCGCTCGCCCAGCCGCCGCGCGAGCCAGAGACCGACTTTGCTCCAGGCGTGAAGGGTGCCTTGTTTCTTTCGCACGATAGCCTGCTGCTCAGCCTGCTCGAACCACAAGCGGGCAACCTGATCGATCGTTTGCAAAAGCTCGACACTGCGGAGGCCGCGGCCAAAGAACTGTTCCTTGCGGTTTTCTCGCGCGACCCCAGCGACGACGAACGCCAGGCGTTTGCGCAGCAGTGGAACGCCACCGACGAGCGCGACAGGCTGCTCAAGGACTATCTGTGGGCGATGCTCTCGTCGAACGAATTCGCCATCAATCACTAACACCGGTTGGCTGCCATGGCTTGCACTCCTGTTGAACACGTTCTGTCGCGTCGAGCGTGGCTAGGGGCGACGGCCGCCAGCGCAGCGATGGCGGCGAGCCTCAATCCGTTCGCACAACCGGCCATCGCCGCCGAGGCCCAGCGAAAGCACAAGCAAGTGCTGTTCATCTGGATTGATGGCGGCATGAGCCAGTACGAAAGCTGGGATCCCAAACCACAAACACAGTTCGGTGGTCCCTTTCGTGCGATTCCCACTACGGTGCCCGGCATTCATCTGAGCGAGCTTGTTCCGAAGACGGCGCAGCAGATGCAACACTTGGCGATCGTTCGTTCGCTGTGCACGCAAGACAATTCGCACTCGGCCGGCGTCGCGCGCATCCAGCGCGGCGATCCAAAGAATCGCGGCGTGACATATCCGTTCTTTGGTTCCGCGGTTGCCAACCTGCTTCGCCCTGGCGAGAGCGGGTTGCCTCCGTATGTGTGGATTAAGCCAGGCAGCGGCGGCTTCATTCATCAAGACGCAGGCTTCCTGGGCCCCAAGTACGGGGCGCTGGCGTTTGGCGATGGCCAGCCGCCCGAGAACTTGCTGCGTCCCGCGACCATCACCTCGCAGCAAGACCAGCAGCGTCATGCCTTGCGCGAGCAGTTCAATCAGCGTTACGCGCGGCAACATCGTACGCCCAACAGTGAGGCGAACAGCTATGTCTATGACATGGCCCGCGCGCTGATGAAGCGGCAAGACCTGTTCGACACCAGCCAGTTCGACCCGCGCGATGTCAATCGTTATGGCACGCACGACCTCGGCCGCCACATGTTGCAAGCGCGCAAGATGCTGGAGGCCGGCGTCACGTTCGTGAAGGTCAACAGCTATGGCTGGGACACACACAGTGACAACTTCAACGCTCACCTCAGCCTGATGGCCAAGTTCGATCAGGCGTTCAGCGCGATCATCGCCGATCTCGCCGAGCGCTCGATGCTCGACAATGTGCTGGTGATTGCGCTCAGCGAGTTCGGCCGCACGCCACGCATCAATGGTGCGGTGGGTCGCGACCACTGGCCCGAAGCCTGGTCGGCGATCATGGCGGGCGCGGGGCTCAAGCACGGCTTGGTCGTCGGCAAGACGAACGACTTGGGCACCTATGTCGATAGCGAGCCTTACGATATTGGACACATGTTTCATACCTGGTTCGCCGCCTTGGGCATCGATGCCAAGAAGATCGAGTACGACAACCACGGCCAGCCGTTACCCATCGCGCACGATGATCATCATGCGGTGAAAGAACTACTGGCTTAAAAAGGGCCATTTTCCAAGTGCCAAGCCGGTCTTCGCTTGGCACGTGGAAATTGGATCTTGGAACTTGTCCGAAGAGCTTTTCCATGAATACCGATTCCACTGCCATCCTCGCTGCGCGTTACAAGCTGAAGGAACTCAAGGTTCTGACGGCTGATCCGCAAGTGCTGACGCTGCGCTATAGCCCGGACGGCAAGTTCCTTGTCGCAGGCGGATACGATGCGCGCGTGCGACGTTGGGATGCGACGCAAGACGATCTGCCGGAGCTCGCCGCACTCGCCGGGCATCAGGGCTGGACGCAAGCGATCGCCTTCGCGCCTGATGGCGCGACCATCTTCACCGGCGATTCGTGGGGCGAACTGCGCGCGTGGCCGCTTGCCAATGCCGAGCCGAAGCCAAAGCCCACTTGGAAGATATCAGCGGCGCATGAAGGTTGGATTCGCGATGCGACAATGAATCGCGATGGCTCATTGTTGGCGACGTGTGGTTCGGATCGTACGGTGCGATTGTGGAACCCAACCGACGGCGCGCCGCTGGCGACCTTGCAAGGCGACAACGACGACTTGTATGTCGTGCGTTTCTCGCCCGATGGCTTGCAGCTTCTCGCAGGCGATCGGCTGGGCCGCGTGTGGCAGTGGGAAGTCGCCACGCGCAAGTTGGTGCGCACGCTCGACGCTACTGCCTTGTACAAGCTCGATCGCATTCAAGATGTCGGCGGTGTGCGCACGCTGGCCTTCGATCGCGCCGGCAAGCAATTGGCTGTCGGTGGCATGAAGCCCAAAAATGGGGCGACGATTCAAGGCGTGCCAGCGCTGCTGCTGTTCGACTTTGCCAGCGGCGAGTTGCGACAAACCTACGATTTAGGCGGCGTGAACGATTGCGACTTGATGGATGTGCTGCTGCATGACGATGGTTTCTTTATTGCGGTTACCAATGGCGGTCCTGGCCAGGGTAAGATTGTGTTGCAACGACTGACCGACCAGGAAGCCTTTTTGACCGAGACTAAAATCGCCAACGTGCAGTCGCTGACGGTCTCGCCCGATGGCAAACGCCTGGCGGTCAGCGGCACCAATCGCGGCAGCAATGGCAACGGCCGCAACTTGACGAAGGACGGCCAGTACCCTGGCAACACTTCGCCGATTCACGTGTTTGCGTTAGGAGACGCTTAACAATGTTCACGCATCCGCGAATCTCGCGTCGTACGGCTGTGCAAGCTGGTGCGATTGGCTTGTTAGGCCTGGGGCTCAATCACCTGGCGCCGCTGCGTGCAATGGCGAAGGAAGATGCCGCTTCGTCGCGCGTGAAAGCGAAGTCGGTCATTTATATCTTTCTTTCCGGCGGTTTGGCGCAGCAAGACAGCTTCGATCCCAAGCCTGATGCGCCGGCGGAAACGCGTGGTGAGTTCAGCAGTATCGCCACCAAGACTGCTGGCGTGCGTGTTTGCGAACACTTGCCCATGCTCGCGGCGCGTAGCGATAAGTGGGCGCTGGTGCGCTCACTGACGCATCCTAGCAACGACCATTCCCAAGGCCACATGATCATGCTGAGCGGGCGAAGCCAACTGCCGCCTGGCTTCAGCAGCAACGCGCCGAAGGCGAGCGATTGGCCGTCGATTGCGGCCATCGCCAACAGCGTGCTTAAGCCCAAGCACAATCTGCCGCCTGCGATCGTCTTGCCAGAGAAGCTCATCCATCGCACGGGCCGCGTCATTCCAGGCCAGTTCGCCGGACAGATGGGCAGTCACCGCGAACCGTGGATCGTCACCGCTTCGCGTTTTAATGCCAACACGTATGGCGCATATCCGGAGTACGAGTTTCACTTCGAGAAAGGTCAGGTCCACAGCAAGGATCTCGCCTTTCTAGTGCCGAACCTGTCGCTGCCGCCGGGGCAAAGCATCGATAGCTTTACCAATCGGCTCGACTTGCTCAACAGCATCGACGCCCAGCGGCGCGAGCTCGAACAAGCAGCTGCGGTCACCGAACTCGATCGGCATCGCGCTGCGGCAACGTCGCTACTCCTCGATCCCGCCACGCGTCAGGCGTTCGATGTGCTAAGCGTCGATGACAAACTACAAGAGCGCTATGGCAAGAACAGCTTTGGCTGGTCGCTGTTGATGGCCCGGCAGTTGGTCGAAGCCGGCGTGTCGCTGGTGCAGGTCAACTTGGGCAACAACGAAACCTGGGACACGCATCAGGCGGCGTTTCCGACGCTGAAGAACTACTTGCTGCCGCCGACCGATCGCGCGGTCTCGGCGCTGCTCGATGATTTGGCCGAGCGCGGATTGCTGGACGACACTTTGGTCGTCATGGCGGGCGAATTTGGTCGGACGCCGCGGATCTTCAATATCC
>JAEZGD010000558.1 GCA_023417165.1 Planctomycetota bacterium | reverse complement strand
TTCGGTCGCCGCGCGCCAGGCAACCAGCGGCGCGGCGCTAGTCGGCGCAGACGCAATGGTCGGCGCTGCCAGATTGGTCGCCAGCGTCAGCGCCTCGCCTTCACCGCTACCGACGCCGGGGCCGCCTGCGTTCAGATGAATGATTGTCAGCAGCGCGTCGAGCGGCGTGAGCTCGCCATCGCGATTGACGTCGAACGCGAGCCGCCCACTGCCATAATTCACGGCCGCGAACAACTTATGTACGCCGAGCGCATTGAGTTCCGTGATGATCTGTGCCGCATCGCGTGACAGCACCAAGCCATCGCCATCGACGTCGGTCGGCAGCGCCGTATTGTGCCAGGCGAAAGGATCGGTCAGCACGCGCAGCACCATTTTGTGCAGCACATGCCCGCCTTCCAGCGTGCGCACGAACACTTCGCGCCCTTGATCGGTAGTGATGCTCAGGCTGATGCCATCCTTGACGCGCAACTGCGAGTTAACGATCTCGAACCGCGCATCCGAAACAATCACCGGCACGCCGGGCGGCAAGTTCAAGGGCATCAAGAACTGCCCGCCGACGTTGGGAAGCACTTCCAGATCGTAGACTCCCAGATAATACGCATCGTTCGGCGCGGTCAGCGGAATGCCTTGCAGACTGACCACGGTGGCGCTATGTCGCCATGGACCCGGCCCGGCGCTACCCGAATTGGCAAAATGCCAGGTCTCGCCGGAATCAAGCAGACCGTTCGCGTTGGCATCGCCTTGGTTGATCTCAACTCCTGGCGGCAAACCAGGCTTCAGTTGCGGCGCCATCGTGCGTCCGAGGTTATCGACCACATTGAACGGCGCGAGCGGAGGACCGCCGCTATTCGTCACCGCGGCGGTCCAGGCAAGGTTGCGGCCGACGAGGACTTCTGGACCCGTCGGCGTATCGGCCGCCTGACCGTTGACGGCGTACTTAATCGATAGCCCGGGAACGACGCCGACATAAAAGGTCGTGTCGGTCGCGATCACCGGTTCGCCCCACGGACTGTCAGCGCGGGCAGTCACCACCATCTGATGCTGGCCAGGTTCACTGGGGATCGTGGCGCGGAATTGCCACGTTTCGCCAGGATCGAAACGACCGTTGCGATTCGTATCGCCAATGTTCAGACCGCTAGGCTTTCCGGTGCTGTAGACACGCAAGGCGTCACCGGCCGCGGCAAAGAGCAAGTTGCCGGTTTTGTCGACGGCCAGTTCGCTCGGCTCGCCGATCGTGCTGATCGTCCCCGCTGATAGAAAGGTATCAGACGCCCAGGCGGTGATATTTCCCGAGGTATGCACCGTATAGACACGCTGACCATCAGGGCTATAAACCACCTCGCGCGGGTAAGCGCCCGTGTTGAAATTGCCTACGATCTGCATGTCGCTGGTGCGATACTTAGCGATCGAGTAGCCGACCTGGCCCGCGGCCGCGGCATACGAAATGAACTGGCCGTCGTGGCTGATACCCAGATCTTGCCCATTGCTACCGCTCGTGTCCCCGTGAGGGCTTTCCCACAGAACCACAGGCGGGTTGACGGTGACATCGATCTGATAAAGCGAGGCCGGCGAGATGCCGTAGTCGGCATAGTACAGCCGGTCGCGCTGCGGATTGATCGCTAATTCACCGCTTTTGACGGAAACACCAATGTTCGGTCCCACCGACAGGCCCGTCAGCGGCGAAATCTGCATCAGCGAGTTAGTACCCAATACATATAGGCGACCATCGGCGCCGACCTCAATATCAAGCACTACCTGACTCAACGTGAATTCGGTGAGCTTGACGCGCGCGACGGTATCGACCACCGCCAGTTGTTGCGACGTCGCATTGGCCACATACAGCTGCTAGCCGTCGAGGCTAATCGCCAAGTTTTGTGGGCCAGAGTCGACGAAGATCGTGCTTTCGACTTCCAGCGTTTGCGTATTAATGACTGCGACGCTGTTTGCGGCAGGTAACGATGCGTACAAGTACGGCAGCACCGGATGCTCGACAAACCGCCCGACGACCATGTTCGCAAACGTGCGCTGCAACTGACCGAGCGCCGCGGTGATTGTCTGCGGCGCGGGGAAGATATCGTCGGCCGGAACGAGCGGCGTGCCGTGGTTGTCCACCAAATGCAAGCCGTTCAGCGGCACATTGCCGGTATTGGTGACCGCATACGTGATCTGCGTGGGCGCGCCGGCGTTGACCGCGACGCCAGGCGGCGTCGAAGCATCTTGCCCGGCGACCTGCGTGGCGACCGAGAACGTCGCATTGCCGCCGAAATAGTGCGTTTGGTTGCTGACGCTGCCGGTGAACGCGCCGCCCGTGGCGGAAGCGGTCGCCACGTGCACGATTGCGCCTGCTTGGGCCGCGCGTGTGTCGCGGAAGATCCAGACCTCGCCAGGACTGAGCAACTGGTCGCCATTCGTGTCGCCAACGAGATACGTTGCCAGCCAATCGTCGCTCGGATCGCCTGGCGTGCCGGCGTCGTCGGACACTTGGATGTTCGAAAGCGGAACGCTGCTGAGATTCGTGACCGTATAGTTCCACGTCTGTGGCGATCCGGCGACGAACTGCGGACCGGGAGCGACGTCGGCGTCTTGGAACGTGATCGAGGCTTGCAATGCGATCTGCCAATCGCGCGCGTGATAGAAGTTGGTATCGGCGGCGATTTCTTGCGTGGGCACCAGCTCGACGGTTTGCGCCGTGGTGGTCGCGAACAGCGCTCGTTCACCCAGTTGCGTGGTCGCCTGCGCAGAGTACTGCCAGGTCTCGCCCACATCGAGCAGCAAATTGCCGTTGGTATCGCCGACGTTCACCTGAATGCCAGTGTGGAACACCAGCGTTTGATTGCCGCGCCCCGCAAACAAATAGCGCCCGCTACGTTCGACCCACAATTCAGAAAATTTGGTGGTCGAAGGCGAGTTAATACTGCCTACCGAAAGGAACGTGCTGGTGTCCCAAATGCCAATCTGACCTGTGGTATGCGTGGTATAGGCGGTGCGGCCATCGGGGCTAAAGGCGATATCCTCAGGGAACGGTCCCGTGGGCAACACGCCCATAATCGCCATATCGCTCGTGCGTCGCAGCGCGATCGAATAACCCAGTTCGCCCGCGCCGGCGGGGAAGGCAATCAAGGAACCGTCGCGAGAAAGATCGAGGTCGTGGGCGTTCGAACCGCTGTACGTGTTTAGCGATGAGAAGAGTTGGACCGGCGGACTCACCGTGATGTCGAACTGCCGCAGTAGCGAGGGTGAGGAGCCCATGTCTCCGAAATACAATCGGTCGCCGCTGGGGCTGACTTCGATCTCTCCGAATTGGGAGCTGTTGAGTAGATTGCCGCCAACTTGCTGACCGGTTGTCGAATCGAGTTGAATCAACGCGCTTGATCCCAAGATAAATAATCGCCCATTAGCGCCAGCCGCCACATCTCGCGGTGGGGAGGACAGAGGAATCACGGGCAGTGTAGTGCGGGTCATGGTATTGATGACCGCCAGTGAATTGACCGTGTAGTTGCCCACGTAAACGCGGCTGCCATCCGGCGAGATCGCTAGTCCGGAGGGCTGAGCACCGACATTGATCAACTGCGTCGCCAAAGTTTGAGTATTGATGATCGCTACGTTCGTGCTATCGGCGACCGTCGCATAGACGAAGGGCAACGTCGGATGCGAAACGAACTTGCTGACGCCAAAGGGCAGCGTTTGCTGGAGCGCACCGCGAGTGCCGCCCGGCTTTAGAATCGGCACCGCAGTGAAGTCGTCGGCCGAATTGCCGGGCGTGGCCGGATCGATGGTCACCGCCACATCTTGCAGCGGCACGCTGCCCGTGTTGGTGACTTGATACGTCAGCGCCGCGACGTCGGCCGGTTGTAAGAGAGGGCCTGGCGCAGCGGCGGCTGCTTGCCCGTTCAATTGCGCGTCGAGCGTCAAAGCCGCTAACAAGTCACGACGTTCTAAAGGCTCAGCACCGAGGGGGCGAGTCGCACGAAACTTCCGAGCGCGGGCGTTCATGGTGGCACTCATGGCGAGGGGGGCGTGCGGCTATTGTGCGGTGCAGCCTGCCGCGATGCAAGAGCAAGCGGGGCAAGAAACGCAAACAGGACAGGGAGTAAATCCCTGTCCTGTTTCGTTAGCTAACCGTATCTGGCCGGCGAGTGGCCGAACTGACTAAGGTCGTTCGACCTTGATCTCTAAGTCGCCTTGGCCGGCGGAAATTGTCTGCGTCAGCGGCGTTTGCAGCGGATCGCCATAAACGGCAGCCACCGATGGCGGTGCGCCATAGGTATCGCTGTTACCGGTGACGACGACTTTGTAAACACCGGGCGGCGCGCCTTTGTGATCGCCAAAGCGAAGCGTAAAGGTGCCGTCCTGAGCGATGTCGCCACTGGCGCTAACTTGCTTGTCACTATTATTGAAAGTGATCGAGCCGCCCGCGACCGGCGTGCCATCGCTATAGACGACCTTGCCTTTGACCGGCTGTAAATCGGCGCTGCCGCAACCCACGACGGTTGCCAGCAGAGCGGTCGTCATCAACAGCGCGCCCCAGCGGGCGCGCTGCATGTGCTTCCTCATCAACATTTCGTGCTTCTCTTTCCGGAAATCGATTTGAAGGATGGGTGAACTACTGCGGCAGCGGCTTGACCAAGCCATCACGGCGATCGGCCAGGTGCAACAGCGTGTCGGTATCGACGGTGTTCGAAATCCCACGCACGCTACCGTCGCCGAGCAGGAACTGGCAGATGCCAGGATGCCAGCTGCCGAGCTTCTTGCGATAGTCGCCGGTGTTGTCCGAGGGGCCACGGCCCAACACGAACTTCGAGTTACGAATCACCATCCAGCTCTTCCAATCGCTGGCAAACCAGTAAGCATAGGTGCCATCGCTCGCATTGGCTTGCTTGCCCAGACCGTTCGCAGCGACATGCTTCTCGCCCAGCAGGGTTGTGTTGCTCAAGCCGTCGGTCACGCTGGCGAAGGTAGTGCGGCTGACGCGGCTCGGCTGCGGATCGGCGGCGTAAATCAGCATACTCCAGTGGCTGTCTTTGTCATGATCCAGGCGATCGCAGTCGTTGCTACTATTGCGATTGCCGGTGATCGCGTAATCGATGGCGGGACCCAGTTCGGTTTTGCCATTGCTGCGAACGCTGGGGCACAGATAGCCCTTCACGGTCGATTCGGGCTGTAGCAGCAGGGTGTTGTTGTTGCCGGTCGTCATCGGCACCGTGAGATCGAACCGGTCGTACAGGTTGTTCATTTCCATGTACGGCAGGATCAGCACAAAGTGCGATGCATATTCATTGCCGAGGGCGGCAGGCGGAAGCTGGTTGTTGGTGTCGTGAAAGTTGTGATACGCCAGACCCAACTGCTTCAGATTGTTCGAACACGACATGCGTCGCGCCGCTTCGCGCGCCGCCTGGACGGCCGGCAGCAACAAGGCCACCAACACGCCAATGATGGCGATGACCACCAATAATTCCACCAAGGTAAATCCTCGACGATGCCTCATTGTTCCTCCGCCTTCTCTGTGACTAGTTTGAAATAAGTCCTGGCAATCCAAATGCCTGTAAACTTCCCAAACTACAGAAATGTTAGAGGGGTGCGTAGGGATAGTGAGGGATCATAAGCTAAAATTGCGGTATTTTTGCAACCCTTTGAGCGGAACCAATGGCAAAGTGCTAAAAACTGCACTCAGTACAGGTGGTAAGTTTTTTCTGTGCGAAATGTGGTTTGCAGTCAATTGCGGCGCTCGTGGCGGGACCAAGGCAATTCCCGCGCGGGCTTCCTCGCTGCGGCTGGCCGCAGTGATCCCTTCTGCCAGCGAGGAGGTTGACCGACTCCGTCGACCGATGGCGTGCAAGGGAAGATGAAGCACTGAGAAAGGTGCCATCTGCAGGAGCGGCAGACCGCGGGCCAAGCGAGCGCCGAGCACGTGTGGCGACGCATCAGGGGCCGCGCGGCCTCAAGAAACAAAACAAGGACAGGCCCAAAAGGCCTGTCCTTTGTTTTGCGTCGGGCAAGGAAGCCGAGTCCGGGAAACTCGGCGCCCTCTGTGGTCGAATCATTCGACCGCCCTGGCAGCTTGATGTCCGCGAGCGAGGGTCAATCGCCAGCGGGCTTTATGATAATGCGGCGTCGAGTTGTGCAGACATGTTGGCAACATGGTCAGCCTGTCGGGCGGGCCGACAGGCTGGCATCGCTGCCGGGCGAATCCTAGACGAGCTCTTTCTTGGCGCCGATGAGAGTCCGGAGACGCTCGGCCAAGAGGTGGGCATCGAAAGGCTTCTTAAACGTTTCATTAATGCTCGAACGATCGAAGCTCATCGGGCTGCCGTCATCGGGCAGCAGAGCGATGAGAATCGTCTCTGCAAAGTCGGGGTTTTTGCGCAGGTTCTGGCAGATCTGCAGCGCTTCGACTTTGCCAATCGAGAAGTCCACGATAATGCTATCGGGATGGAAACTTTCGGCTTGAATGCCGGCCTCGAAGCCACTGGCGGCGACCGCCAGTTTAAACGACTTCTCGAGCGGCAATTCACGCTTCAGATTCTCGATAAGCACCTGATCCTGAGCCACAATCAGCACCTTGGCCATGGCCTCGTCTTCGAGGTCGCCCAGGGGCATGCCGTGCTCTTTCAGGAACTTGATCAGGTATTCGCGAGGAATCCGGCGATCTTGGGAGCCCGGAATGCGGTATCCCTTGAGTCGGCCGGAGTCGAACCACTTGCTGACCGTGCGCGGGGCCACTTTACAGATCTTCGCGACCTGTCCAGTTGTGAAGACCTTCATCGCAGGCTCTCCAATTTCTCTCTCGTTTGTTTGTCTTCGCCTGGCGGGACTTACTTTTGTCACCGTCAGACGTCCTAGCCCCATATCAGGACGCGGCCGATATTCTCGGTCCTTCTCGGCGGCTGTGGGTGCAGACCGGCCTCGTCACTAATATCTGGGTTGGGGCCCAGACTCAAAATTGCTGTTGTGGCTTGGGTTCAGTTCCCTCTGATCCGCGCCTCTCTCACAAAACACATCGGCAAGCAGGGCAGGCGGTATTCGGCGAAAAACCCGAATCGCAAGCACTTACCATGCGGGTGGCAAAAGCGTTGCGAGTCGTCCGCCCTGCGGTTTGTACTCGGCGTGGCACAATCGGGAACACAGGCAGGCGCTGACGGTCACGGCGGGTCGGCCGCGTGCGACAACGTGTAGACAGTGCCAAAGCACCGCCGGCTGGATTCCCCCCTTGGTTAGCTTGTTTCGCTGAATGGTCCGAACGTCGGGAGCGGTCAGTCCACGGAACAAGCCTTCCGAATGATGTATTCGTTTCAAGTGAGGTGTGGACTTTAGAATGTTTCACGCGTCATAACGAACCCGCGGGTGTTGCCTGTCGTAATCTTTGCCGCGCGCACGCTAAAAACACCGATACTGACGCCGCCAAGGGTTGTTGTTTGAATACCGAACAGCCTGCTTAACGCGGTGCGCAACGCAGTGCGTTGATTCTTACAAACGGTATAGAACGCACCGTCGGCGTTCGTCCTACGACCCGAGCGGCTCGCAACAGCAGCGGCGGATAGCCACCGAGAAGACGCTTTCGAGCGCAGGCTACCTCCCTATAAAGATACGCAGTCAGGCAAGCCGTGACGCGTGGAGAATCTGTAGCGATCGCTTAAACTCTGGCGATTACAAAAGATTTAACTCAAGTGCCCGGCAATCGCGACAAGACAGTCAGGCATGGTGCGTCCGAGCGATCGAGCAGTTGTTCAGCATGTGCTGCGATGGATTCGGCGAACGTGATTAAATCCGCCAAATCTAGTCGCCCATCCATGTGCGTTGGCGATGCTGCTAGCGTGGCGAATATCTCTTTCGCGCGCAGCGCATGCGTCACCACGCCACTCGCCCGTCCTTCGCGCGCCTTGACGCCGGCCGCTGCTAGCTTGATGAGCCCTTTGAGAAAGTCGGCATCGCTGCCGCGCCGACCAAGCACGTGCCACAGGCTCTCCCACGCTTCGTGCGCTTCCCAATAAAAGCCGTGGTTGAACAGGTCGATACCGAACCAGAACACGTCCGACGTCGCCCAGGGCGTCTCTGGATCGTATGCCGGCAGCGATGCCGGGCCAAAGCCGTTGCCGTTTGCCGCGTGCGATGGAGGAAACAGCCCTGGCACGTACGAGAAGCTGGGAAATGCGTACTGCGGAACGTAGCGCGCGGGTGGTTGGACCATAGCTGTCAGGATACACTCAGCCGTAAGGCAGACTAGCCCCGCTCCTCTCAAGCCCTCTTGGGTTGGTGACTTATGACTTCTTCTCGAAAGCGGATCGTCATTACCGGTATTGGGCGCGGGCTGGGCCAAGCGCTCGTCGCCGGATTCGCCGCCCTGGGACACGTGGTGATTGGTTGTTCGCAAAGTCGCGAGACTGTTGCGGCCCAGACGCAGCGTTTTCCGCTGCCCCATCGCTTCGACGTTGTCGATGTTCGTGATGACGGCCAGGTCGCCGCCTGGGCGGAAAGCGTACTTTCGGCAGGCGAGCCGCCTGACTTGCTCATCAACAACGCCGGCGTGATTAACCAAACGGCCCCGCTGTGGGAGGTCGAGCCGCACGACTTCGAGCGCGTGATCGATGTCAACATCAAGGGCGTGTATTACGTCCTGCGGCAGTTTCTTCCAGCGATGATTCAGCGCGGGAGCGGTGTGGTGGTCAACCTCAGCAGTGGTTGGGGCCGTGCGGTTTCGCCGGAGGTTGCTCCTTACTGCGCGTCGAAATTCGCTATCGAGGGCCTCACACGCGCGCTCGCCGACGAACTGCCGTATGGCATGGCGGCCATTCCGCTCAACCCCGGCATCATCAACACCGACATGCTGCGCAGTTGCTGGGACGAATCGGCCGAAGCCTATCCTTCGCCCGACGAATGGGCGAAGCAGGCTGTACCATTTTTGCTCTCGCTCGGCCCCGACCACAATGGTCAGTCGTTGACGGTGCCGGGAGCGAGCGAATAGCTGCCATGCACCCGGCCACCTTGCCCTTGGACGAACTACAGCGCCATTGCCAGATCGCGCGCACGCGCCGCTCTGGCCCAGGCGGGCAGCATCGCAACAAGGTCGAAACGGCGGTCGTCATCACGCATCGGCCAAGCGGCATCCGCGGCGAAGCCAGCGAGCGCCGCAGCCAAGCGCAGAATCAAGACGTCGCCTGGCAACGCTTGCGCGTGCAACTCGCATTGGAACTGCGCACTGC
>JAEZGD010000729.1 GCA_023417165.1 Planctomycetota bacterium | reverse complement strand
CTGCACGACAGCGTAGCGATCGCGCAAGTTGATCTCGAGGATCTCTTTCATGCGCGTCAGCACGATCATCACGCCGCCGCCGACCGGCAAGCAACCGCCTGCGAGGCTTGTTCCCGCGCCGCGCGGCAGGAAGGGGACATTCAGCTCGTTGCAAATTTTGACGATCGCGGCGACCTGTTCGGTCGTGCGTGGAAAGACGACAACGTCAGGGCTGTTCTTCTCGATGGTGAAGCCGTCACACTCGTAAACGAGCAAGTCGCACGCCGCCGCCAGGACGTTCTCGACGCCGACGACTTCGCGCACGCGGGCAACCAATTGGGGAGCAACAGCAAGCATAGGCGATAGGCATCCAAGAGCAGGAAACGGCCAGTATAGCCGATGCTGTGCGACGCGGCACTGCCTCGTCAGGGCGGTGGAGAAAGTTGCGCTGACCGATGCCCTACAGGCTGCGGAGGAACTGTATGAGGTCGTTTAGTTCGTCCGTGGATAGGTCACGCGGCAACTGATGCCCGTGCAATTCAAAAACATCGTCGAGCGACTTGGCGCGGCCGTCATGGAAATACGGCCCACGCTGACCGACGCCCAAGAGTGACGGCGGGTTGAACGTGTTTTGCTTCAGTTCATCCTTGAGGCCCACGTCGTACAGCTTTGGCGTCGTATAGCTGGGCGGGGCGTGGCAACTGGCACAATTCAGCGTTCCGAACAACTTCTCGCCACGATCGACGGCCGCGCGGTCAACGCTGTGGCGCGCGACGTCGATGCTGGGCGGCGGGGTGAGCGTCTTCAGATAGGCCGCGAGCGCCGTCACCTGGTCGCTGGAGGGCGGGCTGCCTTGCATCGTCTGAGTAATGGAGGTCTCGATCTGTGCTTCCAGCGTCTCCGCCGCGCCGCGCCAGCCAAAAGGAGCCGAGTCGGTGGTCGTCATTAATGAAAGGACGCGTTTCGGCGCGCCGAAGGTTTTATCGCTGAAGTTGTCATTCTTTTGGCCGTTAGTATGTCCATCGGAATGGCAACTGTGGCAGCTCATCCAGCCATCGAGCGACAGTCGGGCATTGTAGAACAGCGTTTCGCCGATCTCGGCAGGCGAAAGCTGCGGCGTGGGTCCGAGCGAAATCTCGGTTTCGACTTGCTTCGTGTCGAGCGCGATGCGGGAGACGGAATCGCCAAGCGTATTCAACACCCAGGCGGTGCGACTATCGGCCGTGGTGACTGCTCGAGTCGGACGTTGCCCAACCTTGAGACGCGTGAGCGCGAAATCGCTTCTGTCGCCGATGGCGACCTGACCGGTGCCGCCCAGCGTCACAAGCACGCGGCCGTTGGCGGCGACCGTCACGCTGGCGGGATCGCCAGAGCCGCGCCCCGGCTCGCCGAGCGGATGCACATGCGCGCCGCGGTACAGGTTGTCGCCGTTATTAAGAATCGTATCCAGTACCAGCCAGCGCAGGTCATTGGTCATGACCAGTCCCCAGTGCACATCGTTTTCGACGGTGTGTCCCAGTTCGTTCAGCATCTGGTGGGCGACCAACAACTTGTCGCCATGTAGCGCCAGGCCGCGAATGTTGTGCGCCGGAAACTCGCTGACATGCAGTAGCTTCGCTGCCTGAACATCCAGCACCGCCAGGCGACCTGTGAAAGCGTCGGCTGCGATCAGCCGCGTGTCGTCACTTGCCAGTTGTAACTCTTGCGGCGCGATAGGCAGGTCAATGGCTGATCCTAATTGCAATTCCTGCGTTCCTGCGGCGATTTCCACAATGTGTATGCGTCGCGACCATTTGCCAGCGAGATAAGCACGGCGGCCATCGCTAGCAAGTACGATGCGCACCGCGGTGCGATCGACGTCGAGGCGCTGGGCAACGTGGACTTCTGTGCCGTTCAGCTGCAATCGCAGTAACTGCCCCGTACCAGCATCGATAGCCAGCGAAAGTTTATGCTGCGGCAGCGCGACAAGATCGACCAAACGCCGGCCCACAGCATGTTCGGCAATGGTCGCGTTACGCGCGGTATCGACGACTGAGAACGTGCCGCTACGTTCATTAGCCACGTACAAGTACTTCTCGTCGGCGCTCAACGCTGCTGCCGTCGGGCGACGGAGGTGCGAGGCCAATTCGACCGCCGGGGCGACGCCACCAAGCAGCATCATTCCCAGTCCAATGGCAGCGGTGACAAGAGCGCGGGACCGCATGAATGCCCTCCGTGAGGCGAACGCTGGCAAATAGCAGAAGCGAAGCAGGAACCGCGACGCCTTGGGGGTAGACGAGCGATCTTGGGGGCCTTCAGGATACCACACACGGTGCTGGTTTTCTACGGTTTCCGCTCGCCCAGGCAGACCGATTTCGCCCTGGCCGACGAACCAGCCGGCGTCTTGAAATGCTGCCGGCTGGCCGAGTTATACTACTCCTTCCTGCGTGGCCGATCGGCGTCTTCCCACCTTTCCCTTCATGCGATGAAAACCATGCGTCTGTTCGTTTCTTTGCTGGGGCTTCTCCTGCTATCTACCGTCGCGATGGCTGACGACAGTGCCTACAAGCTAGGCGAGGATTCGCAGCGGCGCGAAGGAGTGCCGAAAGGCCAAGTGATCAAACAAACGATTACCAGCGAGATCTTCGCCGGCACAACGCGTGACATCTACATCTATGTCCCCGCGCAGTACGACGAGAAGACTCCGGCGCCGGTCATGGTCTTTCAAGATGGTCATGCCTATGTCAACGAGACTGGCGAGTTTCGCGTTCCAGTGGTGCTCGATAATCTGATCCACAAGAAAGAACTGCCGCCGCTGATTGCCATCTTTATCAATCCAGGGCACAAGGGCGATAAAGTGCCGGACAGTCCCTGGAAAGCCAATAATCGCAGCTTCGAATACGATACGCTCAGTGATCAGTACGCGCGCTTCCTTATCGACGAAGTGTTGCCACTGGTCGGCAAATCGTATCGTCTCACCGACGATGCCGAGCAGCGTGCGATCTGCGGCATCTCTTCCGGCGGCATCTGCGCCTTCACCGTGGCTTGGGAGCGTCCAGACGCATTTCGCAAGGTACTCAGCCATGTCGGCAGCTTCACGAATATCCGCGGCGGACATGTCTATCCTGCGCTGATCCGCAAAACCCCGAATAAACCGCTGCGGGTTTTCTTACAAGACGGCAAAGAGGACATCGACAACGAGCACGGCAACTGGTGGCTATCCAACTTGCAGATGGAGTCGGCGCTGAAGTTCAAGAAGTACGACTACCAGTTCATCGGTGGCGAAGGCGGTCATAACGGCAAGCATGGCGGAGCCGTTTTGCCGGATTCTTTGCGTTGGTTGTGGCGTACGAACTAGGAACTGAAATGCGCCGCAAAGGGTGCATCCGAATTCTCTCGCTCGTTTGAAAAACGGCACACGCCTTGCAGTGGGGTGGACTGGAACTCGCTATTGCGGATCGGAACCATGTCGACTGACAATATCAAAATCAACGAGGCAATCCATGCTTGCCTCGACCGCTGTTATAGCGCAAAGCTGCCCATCGCCTGTATGGTGGAGTTTTTGGAGTCGCTGCGCGCAGATCCGGAATGGTTGCCGAGCGAGCTAGATGCTGTGGAACGGCGTGTACGTCATATTCTTACGTTGATCGTTGAAGAACCAGGCATTGGTCGCCGATCGGCCTGACGCGCGATTTTTGCTCATTTATCCGCCAAGAGGTGGGGTTTTCTCGGTGCATATCTTATAACTAGGGAGTACGGGGGAAGCTAGGCTGGGAGGAATTCGCTATGCCATTGTCGCGCCAGCCGGAGATGGTTGTCGCGCCACCGCTGCCACTAGCGGGGGCATTTCGCCGGCACAATGACGAAGCGCCCCGTTCGCTCGTGGCCGAACCAGAGCCGCCACCCGTCCAAACCGCACCCCCAAGTTCCTCGCGTCACTGGACGAAGGGACTGTTCAACCACTTGGCTCCCTCGCTGGCCTTCTTCGCCAGCTTGGCGATACATGTCTTTTGCTTAATTGTGCTGGCGTTATGGATGGTGCGCCAGCCCGTCGATTCGAAGCCGATTACGATTGCCTGGGGGCTTCCCGATGCTGGAGGTGGCGGCCCTGAACTCGAAGCGTTCGAGCTATCCGCGCCATCAGCGCCGGCTGGTGCCATCGAGACCGAAGCTATGGAAGAGGTGGCGACATTACCTGAATTCGAGAATCTAGAAGTGACCACCGCTGCCGACTTGGCCAAGCTAGCCTCTGAGCTAGGCGGGGACGGCGAACTGGCGGGGGGCGGCGGTTCAAGCGGCGATGGACAGGGCGGCGGTAGCGGGACTGGCGACGGAAACAACGGTCAGGCCGATGGGTCGTTTGAAGGCATGGTCGACTATGCGGTCGATCATGGCTTGGATATTGTCATCGTCTTCGATGCCACAGGCAGCATGGGAAACGAGATTGCCGCAGTTAAAGCGCGCATCTCGCAGATCGGATCGAACTTGCTGCGCAAGATTCCTTCGGCGCGTATCAGCCTATGCGCCTATCGCGACTATGGTGACGAATACCTGGTGAAAGGCGTGCGACTGACTCGCGACCTTGATCGCTTGACTGCCTTCTTGGATTTGACGACGGCTGGCGGTGGTGGCGATGTACCGGAAGCGGTCGAGGCTGGCTTGCAATGGGCGATCAGCGAAAACAGCTTTCGCAAGAACGCCCGCAAGGTGATTGTAGTCTTTGGCGATGCGCCGCCGCACGCCGACAAGGTGCCGGTTTGCATTCGCGGGGTCGACAACTTTCATCGCTACCATAACGGCATCGTCTCGACGATCACCGTCCAGGCGAATACGCCGATGTCCGAGTTCTCGCAGATCAGCCGCGCTGGCGGTGGTGTGTCGTTGGCGATGGGTGATACGCGCCAACTCATGGAAGAGTTGATCGTCCAAGTCTTCGGTTCGCAGCATCGTTCCAAGGCGGTCAGCTTCTTTGGGCTGCGCGAATAAAACGCCTGGGTGACGCCGCGGCTTAACTCTCGAAGCCTGCGCCCCACCATGGCGGCAGCGGCGCCACAATCTCTACCGTCGTCTGCGTCATCGGATGACGAAAAGCCAGCAGCCTGGCGTGCAGTGCAATAACGCGGGCGCGCTCGTCAGGCGTTTCTGGACCGAAAGGCAACTGCGCACCGTACAAAGCATCGCCTTGGACGGGATGGCCATGTGCCGAGCATTGCAGACGAATCTGATGCGTGCGGCCTGTTTCTAATTCAATCTCCAGCCACGTCCCGTTCGCAGTGTGCGTTTTTACTTGATAGTGCAGAATGGCCAATTGACCTTCAGGATGCGTGCGGTCAACAATCTCGCTCCGCGCTTCGCCGGGCACTTTGCGCAGATAATCCGTCCAGGTGCCACGCTCGGAAGCGACTTGTCCTTCGACGAGCGCCCAATAGGTCTTGCGAACCATGCGATCTTCGAACTGCTCAGACAGTTTGCGCGCCGCACGCACATGCTTGCAAAACACAATCGCGCCTGAGACCGGCCGATCGAGCCGATGAATAATCGCCAGATAAACGTTGCCAGGCTTGTTTTCGCGCGCTTTCAGAAAGCGCTTGACACGCGTCTCGAGGCTATCGATTCCTGGCGGCGCTTGCGTAAGTACGCCGGCAGGCTTCAGCACGGTCAACACCGGGCCTTCTTCGTAAAGGATTTCAAAACTATCCGGCGTCATAGCGGCAATTACCTGCGGAGCAGCTTCAGTGCTTCACGCAGAGCCGATGCAAAGGCCTCGACTTCCGACCGCGTGTTGTACAAATAAAAGCTAGCGCGGGCGCTAGCGGCAATGCCGAGGCGATCGTGCAAAGGCATGGCGCAATGATGCCCCGCGCGGATAGCGATCCCTTGCTGATCGACAATCTCGGCAATATCCATCGGCGCGACGCCTGCAACATGGAAGCTGAGAATGCCTCCTTTCTTCGCCGGTTCTGGACCCAGAATGCGGACTTCGGGCAGTTCTCGGACAAGTTCGTGGGCATACTCCGTCAACGCCAGTTCATGCGCGTGAATGCGACTCAGGCCAACCTTTTCCAGGTATTCAATGGCAGCGGTCAGCGCAATCGCGGGAGCAATTGGCGGCGTGCCGGCTTCGAACTTCGCAGGCAGCATCGCCGGCGTGAAGCCCGCGATATCGACAGTGTTAATCATGCTGCCGCCACCCATGAATGGCGGCATCGCTTCCAACAGCGCTTCTTTGCCGTACAGAATGCCAATGCCGGAAGGCCCCAGCATCTTATGTCCGCTGAAGACCAAAAAGTCGGCGTCCCACGCTTGCACATCGGTGATCATGTGGGGCACGCTTTGCGCGGCGTCAACAAAGAACAACGCGCCGGCTGAGTGCGCTAACTTGCCGAGTTCAACAATCGGATTGATTGTTCCCAAGACGTTCGAAACTGAGGCCACGGCAACGAGCTTCGTGCGCTCGGATAGCAGCGCGCGAAACTCGTCGAGCAGCAATTCACCATCGTCGCTGATGGGCGCGAACTTCAATGTGCAGCCCGTCCGCTCGGCCAGTTGTTGCCAAGGGACAATGTTCGAATGGTGCTCCATGATTGTGAGCACGATTTCGTCGCCCGGCCCGACGTTGGCGTCTCCCCACGCGCGGGCGACCGTGTTCACGCCGGCGGTGGTGCCGCTGGTGAAGATGATTTCGTTCCGCGACCGCGCATTAATAAAACGCTTGACTGTATCTCGGCTGGTCTCGAACAGATCGAGCGCCTGAATCGCCAGGTAGTGGGCGCTGCGGTGGACATTCGCGTAAGCGTGCTGGTCGACATGCGCCAGGGCGTCCGTCACCTGGCGGGGGCGCTGCGTGC
>JAEZGD010000473.1 GCA_023417165.1 Planctomycetota bacterium | reverse complement strand
CTTCTGGACTTCAGTCTCGCACTTCCCGCTGCTGTCGGTTGGTATGAACTGCGCACTGGGCCCCGAGCTGATGCGCCCGCACTTGGAAACGCTGTCGAAGTTTGCCGGGGCGAAGATCACCTGCTATCCCAACGCTGGTCTGCCTAACGAAATGGGACAGTACGACCTGGGCCCGGCCGAGATGGCCCGCCAGGTCGGCGAGTTTGCCGACAACGGCTGGGTGAATGTGCTCGGCGGTTGCTGTGGCAGCACGCCCGACCACATCGCCGCCATTGCGGCGCGCGTGGCGAAGGTGAAGCCGCACCAGATTCCCGATCAACCGCATTGGCTGCGCCTCAGCGGCACGCAAACCTTTGCGCTGCGTCCCGAAAGTAATTTCGTGATGATCGGCGAGCGCACCAACGTCACCGGCAGCAAAGCCTTCGCGCGCTTGATCCGCGAAGACAAGCTGGAAGAAGCGGTCGAAGTCGCGCGCCAACAAGTCGCCGGCGGCGCGACGGTCATCGACATCAACATGGATGCCGACCTGCTCGATAGCGAACAGGCGATGCATCGCTATTTACGGCTGCTGGCAGGCGAGAACGAAGTCGCCAAGGTGCCCGTGATGATCGACAGTAGCAAATGGTCGGTCATCGAAGCTGGCCTCCGCTGCGTGCAAGGCAAAGCGATCGTCAACAGTATCAGCCTCAAAGATGGCGAGGAAGAATTTCTCCATCGTGCGCGGCTCGTGCGCCAGTACGGCGCGGCGGTCGTGGTCATGGCGTTTGACGAGAAGGAACAAGCGGTCGAGATCGACCACAAGGTCGCCGTCTGCAAGCGCGCCTACAAGCTGTTGACCGAAGAGGTCGGCTTTCCGCCGGAAGATATCATCTTCGACCCGAACATCCTGACGGTCGCCACCGGCATCGAAGAACACAACAACTACGCCATCAACTTCATCGAGGCGATTCGCATCATCAAACGCGAATGCCCGGGCGCGAAGACCAGCGGTGGCGTCAGCAATATCAGCTTCTCGTTCCGCGGCAACGACGTCGTTCGCGAAGCGATGCATAGCGCATTTTTGTATCACGCGATCCAAGCCGGCCTCGACATGGGCATTGTCAACGCCGGGCAATTGGAAGTGTACGAGCAAGTTCCTAAGGATCTGCTCGAACGCTGCGAGGATGTGCTGTTCAATCGCCGCCCCGATGCCACTGAACGCCTGGTCGAATACGCCGAGAAGGTCAAAGGCAAGGGCAAGCAAGCTGCGACCGAAGACCTGTCGTGGCGCGAAGGGACGGTTGAAGCCCGTCTGAGCCACGCCTTGGTTAAAGGCATCGATAAATATGTCGTGCAAGACGTCGAAGAGGCGCGCCAAAAGTACGATCGCTGTCTGTCGATCATCGAAGGCCCGATGATGGACGGCATGTCGATCGTCGGCGACCTGTTCGGCGCAGGCAAAATGTTTCTGCCGCAGGTGGTCAAGTCGGCGCGCGTCATGAAGAAGGCAGTCGCCTATCTGCTGCCCTTCATGGAACTGGAAAAGGAAGCCGCCGGCGAAGCTGCGCAAAAGAAACGCGGCAAGATCTTGATGGCCACTGTGAAAGGAGACGTGCACGATATCGGCAAAAATATCGTGGGCGTCGTCCTCGGCTGCAACAATTATGAAGTGCTTGACCTGGGCGTGATGGTGCCGTGCGAGAAGATTCTGGCTACCGCTCAGGCGGAAGGCTGCGACATTATCGGCCTGTCGGGACTGATTACGCCTAGCCTCGACGAGATGGTGCACGTCGCCAAGGAAATGGAACGCCTAGGCATCAACAAGCCGCTGTTAATCGGCGGCGCCACGACCAGTGCGAAGCATACCGCGGTGCGGATCGCGCCGCGCTATAGCGGCACGACCGTGCACGTGCTCGATGCGTCACGCTGTGTGGGCGTGGTCGATCGTTTGAAAAGCGAAGACCTGCGCGACACCTTCTTGCGCGAAAACGCCGCACTGCAAAAGCAACTCGTCGAATCGTATCAGCAACGCCAAGGCACATTGGTGCCCTACGCCGAGGCGCTAGCCAAGCGGTTCCAGACCGACTGGCAAAATATTCGCATCGACAAGCCAGCCTTTACCGGCCTGCGCACGATCGACGACCTGCCGCTTACCGAACTGGTGCCCTATATCGATTGGTCGCCGTTCTTCATGACCTGGGAACTGAAAGGCAAGTTCCCGAAGATCTTCGACGATCCGAGCTATGGTCCGCCTGCGAAGGAACTCTACGACAACGCGCGCAAGATGCTCGACGCAATCATCGCCAACAAGCAATTAAAGGCGCGCGGCGTGTACGGATTCTGGCCGGCGGCGTCGGTCGGCGACGATGTGATCCTCTATACCGACGAAAGTCGCACCCAAGAGCTGACGCGCTTTCATATGCTGCGTCAGCAATGGCAGCGCAAGGGCCAGGCAGATTTCCGCTCGCTGGCCGAGTACATCGCGCCACTCGATAGCGGGCGCGCCGACTATATGGGTGCGTTCGCCGTCACCGCCGGCATCGGCGCTGCCGAACTCTGCGCGAAGTACGACGCCGACCATGACGATTACAACTCGATCATGGTCAAGGCGCTGGCCGATCGTTTGGCCGAAGCGTTTGCTGAGTACCTGCACGCGCAAGCCCGCCGCGATTGGGGCTATGGCAGCGAAGAGAACCTCACCAACGAACAGTTGATCGAGGAATCATACCGCGGCATTCGCCCCGCGCCCGGCTATCCGGCATGCCCCGATCACACCGAGAAGCGCAAGCTCTTTGATTTGTTACATGCGGAAGAGCGCGCCGGCGTCTCGTTGTCCGAGTCGTACGCGATGCTGCCGGCCGCCAGCGTTAGTGGTTGGTATTTCGGGCATCCGCACGCCCGGTACTTCTCGGTCGATCGCGTGACCAAAGACCAAGTCGAAGACTACGCCCGTCGCAAAGGCGACAGCCTGGAGCACGTCGAGCGTTGGCTCTCGCCGAATTTGGGCTATGAGCCGTCATAACTTCGGTGAGCCGTAAGCTGCGAAGCAGCGACAGCGAGCTAGCCTGGGGTGCAAACCCCAGGTGATGGCGTGGCCTTATCCTCGCCCCACGCGAAACGCGTCCAAAGCGATGCGCGGCGTCTGGCCAAGCAGCAGTTCGCTCATCACCATGGCGGTGCCCGGCGAAAGGTACAGACCGCTGCGAAAATGGCCGGCGGCGACAAAGGCGTTTTGCAGCGTGGGGATGCGTCCCAGGTAGGGAAAGCCATCGAACGACGCAGGACGCAGCCCGGCCCATGTC
>JAEZGD010000448.1 GCA_023417165.1 Planctomycetota bacterium | reverse complement strand
CCGTCCGCTGATGCTGCGTTGGTTCGATAAGCACCGAGACGCCGAGGTCAGCAGCAACGTGCTCGCGGCGATTCTTGTGGCAGTGTTGCTCTCGTCACTGCTTACCGACGTGATTGGCATTCACGCGTTGTTCGGCGCGTTCCTGCTGGGCGCTTTGATTCCGCACGACAGCAAACTGGCCCATTCGTTCCGCGAAAAGCTCGACGATGTAGTGACGATCCTGCTGATGCCGACATTTTTCGCCTATACCGGCACGCGGACCGAGATCGGCCTGCTGGCTGAGTCGTGGCATTGGGTGGTGTGCGGGGTGATTATTGTCGTGGCCTCGCTCGGAAAACTGGGCGGAACGTATGCCGCGGCGCGCTACACGGGGCTGGATCGTCGTACGTCAGCGTCGCTGGGCGTTTTAATGAATACGCGCGGCCTAATGGAGCTCATCGTGCTCAATATCGGCCTCGACCTGGGGATCTTGTCGCCGACACTGTTCGCCATGATGGTCCTGATGGCGCTCGCCACGACAATCGCCACCACGCCGCTGCTGAACTGGCTGTCTCCCAGTGCTTCCTTGACGAGCGCACAACCCTCGCCGAGCGCGTAAGAAGTGTTCGCAGGACACAGAAGGCGCGTGGCAGCCTGCATCACCGTGCCGCCACTTGGATGTTGCTCCTCATTGCGTTGCGTCGCAAGCTGTTGCGGCGAGGCTTTTCATCAGCGGACCTCCATGCGAGTCATTCTAGAGAACTGCAAAGCACACTCCTGAGCGGCGTCTAGTTACACGGACGAGTCGACTTGCGTTGACGCATGCCGTCGAAGCGCGTTACGCTGCCCCTCGTTCTTGTGGCTTGAAGACGCACTCAGGCGATGGAGCATTTGTATGAGACTCTCTTGGTGTGGACTGTGGCTCGTGATGGCTTTGGGGGCCTTGCATATGCAGGTCGCCTGGGGCGACGACGGCGACGCGAAAGCGAAAGAAGCCGAAGTTAAGACCAAAGAACTTGTCGTGTCCGGTTTGTGGCACGGCTCGTATGCTTATCCCGAGGGCTCATTTCAGCCAGACACCGCCTTTACGCTGGTGCTGGTCCAGGACGGTAAAGAGCTCTCCGGCATCATTCAGGAGCCAAATACCTTTGGCGACATGGCTAATCCTTCCTTGCACGCGACCTTGAAAGGGACCTGGAATCCCGAGACGCGTACATTCCAGTTCACCAAGACGTACGACGGCACCGCCAGAGTGATGCATGGTGTCGAGTACAAAGGGGCGTTCAGCGAAGATGGCACCAAAGTCGATGTCGGAACGTGGTCGCTCGCCATCTTGGACGGCACCTTCAAGATGAAGCGAGACGATACCGTTAAACCAGGCGAGCTGACCGGCGTGTGGCGAGGCACGAACGAACCGCCAGAGGGTTCCGAGATTCCGGCCGTCGGCTGCACGATGCATCTGCTCCACAAAGGGGACGAAATCATCGGCTTTGCCCACGAGCCGCGTGCAGCCGCCGATGGCACCAATCCGTGGTTCCATGCCACGATTAAAGGCACTTTCGACGAGAAAACCGGCGAGGTAAAGCTGACCAAGACCTACGACGGGACCGCCGGAGCCAAGCACACCGAAGAATACGTAGGCAAGCTGACCGAGGGCGACAAGCCTTCCTTGGACGGCAAACGGACGTACGATAAGGGGGATGCGGGGCGGTTCACATTGACCCGACAGCCCGCGGCCAAGTAGGCTGGGCCTGCATCACGGACGATCGAGGAGGTTACGGATGATGGGTTCTACAGCGCGCACCTGCCTGCTGTTCTTGTTGCTACTGGCAATCCTGGCGCCGGCATCTTCGGCGTGCGCGCAATACGACCCGCTGACGCAGCGCTATGGCAAGCTCGAACTCGACGAGAAGTCGGACTTCTCGCGCATTCGCATTCGCACGCGTCGCAATATTCGCACACTATTCTTTGTGCGTGATTCTGGCGAAGAAGTCATCGAGAGCATGGTGGATTTGAACGATCCACACCGCTTGCTGCTCGATTACACGAAGCACATGTTCCTCAGCTATGCCTTTCAACCGCAGCCCAAGCGCGTGCTGATTGTCGGCTTGGGCGGCGGATCGATGGTTCACTTCCTGAAGAAGTACGATCCTAAAGTCAAAATCGATGCGGTCGAGATCGATCCCGCGATCGTCACTATTGCCGACGAGCGGTTTGGCATTCGCAGCGAAGATAACGTCGACATCATCACCGCAGACGGCATTCAGTACATCGCCGAGACCAAAGAGCAGTACGATGTCATTTATATGGACGCCTTTCTCAAGCCTTCGGGCGAGACCGACGTCAATGGCGTTCCACTCAAGCTAAAAACGGCCGATTTCTACAAACTGCTGCAAGATCGGCTGCAGCCAGGCGGGGTGGTGGTGTTCAACCTCAATCCGCATGCGGGGACGCGCGAGGATGTGATCGAGATCTCGCGGGCGTTCGGCCAGACCTATGTCTTTCGTCTGACCGATTCGCCGGGCTTGGTAGCAGTGGCGACCATGGACAAAGACCGCATGCCTTACTCGACCATCGCGAAAACCGCGAAGCAGTTGGATGTCCGCTTCAAAGCCACGGTTTCTTTTGAGAAGATGGCATCGCGGCTAGCGCGCTAAGCGCCGACCGCAATCGTGGCTTTTCCCGCCTTGGCCGCTTGCTGGCGGCTGCTCTTGAATAGTTGTCTGCATGGTATCTAAGAAACGAACGCCCGGCATGTCACATTCCGTTCCTGTCGAAGAAATCGATGCGGGTGCGACCACCACCTCGACTTCACCCATCGCCCGGCTGGGCTTGAAGATGCTTGTCTTCTGGGCAGGTGGCGTGCTGATGGGGCTAGAGATCGCTGGCAGCCGCGTACTGGCTCCGTACTTTGGCAATTCCGTCTTTGTGTGGGGAAGTTTGATCGCCATGTTCTTGCTGGCGATCAGCGTTGGCAATTATCTGGGCGGCCGCCTCGCCGATCGCAATCCCTCGCACCTGATACTGAACAGCATTTGCATCGGCGTGTCGCTGTGGATCTTTGGCATCGCCATTTTTGCCTCGGCCGTCTGTCAGATATTTGTACAAGCGGGCTTTGGTGAGCAGACCGGCCCCCTGGCGGCCTCGCTAGTTTTGTTCTTAGCGCCCAGTATTGGTATGGGCATGGTCTCGCCCTTTGCAATTCGCCTGGCGGCGTCGTCGCTGGAGACGGTGGGCAAAATCTCAGGCTCGCTGTATGCGCTCTCGAACGTCGGCAGCATCGGCGGCACGATGCTTACTACCTTCATCCTGATTCCCTTCATCGGCTTATCGGTGATCTTAAAAGGCCTGGGCGTGGTGCTGCTATTGGTTTCCATTGCCACCCTGCCGGGCGTCTTCAGTGGTCGCCAAACGTCGCGGTTACTGCTTCTGGCGGTGGTCGCGGGTGCGTTCTTGATGTGGCCTGAAGCTGCCACGCGCGCCCGCCAAACCGGCGAGCAAGTGGTGCTGGAAGTTTCGACTCCGTATCACAACATTGCCGTCGTCGACAACTTTCGCACCGATTCGCGCGCGATGCGTTTTGACGGCTTCACCGAAAGCGAAATCAGTCTCAATCCGCCGTACCAGGCGCTGGCCAACTACACCGACTACTTCCATTTGGCGCTGCTGGCCCAACCGAAGATCGAACGTGCGTTGTTCATTGGCGCTGGTGGCGCGGTTGGTCCACGCGCCTTCAAAATGCACAATCCACAGATGGAGATCGATGTCATCGACATTGATCCTAAGGTGCTGGAACTGGCACGCACTCATTTCTTTTTGGAAGATGATCCGACGGTGCGCACCATCGCCAAAGACGGACGCATCTTTGTGCGCGATGCAGCGACCGAGTATGACTGCATCATTCTCGATGCGTTCACCATCGGCGGGCGGATTCCGTTTCACCTGGTGACGCAAGAGTTTTTCGACTTGTGCGCTTCGCGACTGCGCGACGACGGTATGTTTGTGATGAACATCAACAGCGCGCTGGAAGGCCCGCATGCGCAGATCTTTCAATCGACCTATCGCACGCTTCAGCAGGTCTTTCCCAATGTGTATGCGTTTGCGAAGTACAATAGCCGGGGGTTAGATCCCTTCGACTCCACCAACATCCTGCTCGTCGCCTCGAAAAATAAGCAGCAACTGACGAAGGATCAGTGGCGAGCACTAGCGCGCGATCATCGCTCGGCTTCCTATGTCGGACCGCAGATTCTGCTGGAGGCCGTGGAAGACCTGGTGGATAAGACGCCCGATGTCTCGCGCGCTCCGATTTTTACCGATGACTATGCCCCGATCGAAACCATGCCCTTCTAGGACGAGCGCTCTCATGGCAACCGAACTTAAAACGTTGTGCAGCGCGCTGGTCGTGGTGAGTCTGCTGCTGGCCGGCGGCATCGTTCATGGCCAAGAGGCGAAAAACGAGCGTGATGCCGAACGGATCGCGGAAATTGAGAAATTCGTTCATCACTATTTTCGCACGTGGTCCGACGTCGAGATGGACGCATATGCCGACTGCTTCTTGAACGAGGCCGTCATTCAGTTCATCGACGGGCGCGGGCAACTGCACTCGCAAGCCAAACGTCCATTCATTGCCGAACAGCGGCAAGTCCAGTCGAAGAATCCGGGCAAAGAGACCGCGGAAACCGTCGAAATCCGCTTGGAGCCCAACGTCGCCAGGGCGATCGTCTATTGGAAGCTAACGATGGGCAACCGTGTCGAATACGGCTACGACCATTTCACCCTCGCCCGGCAGGACGGCAAGTGGAAGATCGTGAACCTGCTGTTTTACAAGGTTGATCCGGCCCCCTAACCGCAGTGCTTCCCACCCATAATCTTGGT
>JAEZGD010000435.1 GCA_023417165.1 Planctomycetota bacterium | reverse complement strand
TCTTCGCTCTACGCCCAAGCCGGCGCGCCGCCTGCCGATGGCGCAGCCGCGGCTGCGCCCAAAGACACCACCTTCGACTCGAACTGGCCGAAATATACGTTCGCCACCAAGCACAAGATCGACCGCGGGCCGGGTTGGTATGTCGCCTTGTGGAAGGTCGGGCTGTTAGTCCTGCTGGTGGTCCTGTGGGTCCGCACGACCGACTGGGTCAGCCGCGACTGCTCGGCCCTCGGACTGAATTACGATCAGTGGAATTCGATCGTCTTCTTTCCCTTCTTTATTGGCTTTTTCATCGTCCTGCTGATACCGATCTTTCTGGCGGGATTTCCGTTATTGATCTTGGCCTATGCAGTTCCGCTGACGATCTATATTCGCATGCGGAACTCGCTGGTGCCTGACGCCGATAAGGTGCTCACCAAGGACCATCTGCGTTATTTAGTTGCGAACGCTGGCAAGCTGTTTGGCGCGAAGATTGAAGCCGAAAAGAAGCTGGCGCACGAAAAAGGCGCGGCGGTCAATCTCGGAGCGTTGGGTGGCGAGAACGAGCAAAAGAATCAGGCGAATCTGATTGAAGCTCGGCAGTCGCCCGCTTATGTGACGCTCAAAGATATCATTGCCGATGCCGTCGCCAAGCGCGCCGAGCGGATCTTGTTCGACTACACGGCCGACAATGTCGGCATGAAGTACCAGATCGACGGCGTGTGGCTCGATCTGCCGCCGCGCGATCGGGAGTCGAGCGACCCGATCGCCGCCGTGATGAAAAAACTGTGCAATCTGCGCGTCAACGACCGCAAGTCGAAGCAGGAAGGGGCGTTCTCGGCCGAGTATCAAGGGGCCAAGTACATGTGTCCCTTTATCAGCCAAGGGACCGCCACCGGCGAACGCGTCATTGTCACGTTGGCCGGCAAGGCCAAGAAGTTTGAAAGCCTGATCGAACTGGGCATGCGCGAAAAAATGCGCGACCAGATGAAGGAACTGCTGGCCAACCCCTCCGGCATCATTGTGCTCAGCGCGATGCCGCAAGGCGGGTTGTCGCAGTCCTTCGCTATGACACTGAAGACCGCCGACCGCCTGTTGCGAGACTTTGTCGCGGTGGGCGATAAGGCTAAGACCGAGCCGGAAGTCGAGAACGTCGAGACGACGCCCTATAACATGGCGGCAGGCGAGACGCCGGCGGAACTGCTCAAGAAGATGGTGCTGAAGCAGCCCGACGTGCTGGTGGTGCGTGAACTGCACGATCCCGAGACACTGAAGCTCTTGGTGCAGCAATGCACCGACGAGAATCCCAAGCTCTCGATCACCAGCGTTCGCGCCAAAGAAGCGGTCGAAGCCCTGCTGCGGATCGCGCAACTGAAGGTGCCGCCGAGCGAATGGGCTCCTGTTCTGCACTGCGTTTTGAATACCCGCTTGATTCGCAAACTGTGCGACAAGTGCAAAGAGCCGTTCGAGCCGTCGGCCGAGTTCCTCGCCAAGCTGGGCATTCCGGCGGGACGCATTCAGACCCTGTATCGCGAACGCCAGCCGCTGCCGCCCGACTCGAAAGAGAAGCGGCTGCCGTGTACGCAATGCAGCGACATTGGCTACTTCGGCCGCACGGCGATCTTTGAATTGCTGGTCATGAACGACAAATTGCGGGAAGCGCTGATCAAGCAGCCGCAGTTGGAAGTGCTGAAAAAAGTCGCCAAGGCGACCGGTCATCGCGGTTTGCAGGAAGAAGGCATCGCCCTGCTGGCCACTGGCGTGACATCGCTCTCGGAATTGCAACGCGTCCTGAAACAATAAGCTCTGGCCACTTGCCACTAGTCTTCGTCACCTGCGGATTGCGAGTGACGCACAAGTGGCCAAGGACAAATAACTACTCATGTTCACCGCGATTCTGCTATTCATCTTGTTCGCGATCTTCGCGATGCTGTACTTGGAGAGCTTCTGGAGCAACTCCATTACGCTGATCAACGTCACGCTCGCGGCGCTGTTGGCGATGAGCTTCTTTGAGCCCGCCGCTGCGTTCTTGGATTCGCAGCTCCCCAGCTTTACCTACCTATGGGATTACCTGATGCTGTGGGCGATGTTCTGCATCTTCTTTGGCATCCTGCGCGCCCTGACCGACTTCGCTTCGCGGACGCGGGTGAAGTTTCGCCCGCCGATCGAAATTCCTGGTCGCATGCTGGCGGCTTTGGCCGTAGGGCTGGTGATGGTCAGTTTCATCATCACCAGTTTTCACGTCGCGCCTCTGCCTGCTGCGCCGTTTAGCGGCAGTTTTGGTCACTCGCCCACTCAGAAGACCTTTTTGGTGTTCAGCCCTGATCAGACGTTTCTTAGCTTCCTGCGCATGACGTCGAAGGGCTCGCTCTCGGCTAGTGAAGATGGCTTTGACCCCAACGGTAAATACATCGAAAAGTATCGCCAGCGACGGCGCGATCTCGAGGATGAAACGGGTCTACGCGTGAATACGGGGGCGTAATCGCTGTGTCCTCTGCTTCCCACCAACCTCACGTTTCCAGTTTGGACGAGACAGCCGTAAGCACCTATCGCAGCATTAGTCTGGCTGCGGTGTTGGCGCTGGTGTTTGGCTGCGCTTCGGCCTTGGCGCTGATCCATCCGTTTCTGTGGGTGATTCCGGCCGTGGCGGTGGTGATCGCCATCGTCGCGCTACGCGGCATCGCCCGCGAAGGCGCGAATTTGACGGGCCGCGGCCTGGCGATCACCGGGCTAGTGCTGGCGCTGTTCTTTGGCAGTTGGGCGCCGACGCGCATCGTGACGCGACAGTCGCACTTGTATCGCCAGGCGCGCCCGTATGCCGATCAATGGCTCGAACTGATGCGCGCTGGCAAACTCTACGAAGCGCACCAGCTAATGCAAATAGCCGGCGAGCGTCAAAAGCCAGGCTCGTCGCTGGAAGTGTTTTACAAGAACAGTTCTGACGCGCGGAAGCAACTGGACCACTCGTTCGAACTCAAGCCGGCACTGACGATTCGGAATCAGGCTGGCGATGCCACCTATGAATATCTTGGTGGTGATGGCGTCTCGTCCGAAGAGGGCGGGCACATCGAGTTCGTTTCGCTGCGTTATTTGATGCGATATGAAGAGCATGGCCTGGCGAAAGAAACGCCGGTCCGTATCGTGCTCCAGCGCGGCGACAGCGAACAGCCGGGCGTCTACTATTGGAGCATCCGCACGATTGTTGATCCCCTTCGCGATGGAAGGTAAGGGCCGCTAAGGCCGCTGGCGCGGAAGCACCAAATTCCAAGTCCCAAATTCCAAACGAAGCCAAAAGCCCAAAACAACAAGGACCAAAACAGAGCCGGCTTTGCCAGCTTCGTTTTGGTCCTTTAGCTTTTGTTCGAGCTTTGGGACTCGGGAATTACCCCTTATAGCGCCCGGCGATAACGCTTCACAGGACGGCGCAGGGCCGACTCCGGCGGCGGGGGCGGAGCATCGGGATTCGGCTCGCCGCCAGGACCCGGCGGAAACGCGGGGCCAGTGCGAGGAGGCGCGACCAGTTCGAAGTCCTGCATCTCGCCGCGCTTCAGCAGCAGGTTGATGCGCTGCTCGATGCGCGTCAGTTCGCCACCTTCTTCCGGCGAGACGAACGTGTATGCGACGCCTTCGCGTCCCATACGACCAGTGCGGCCGACGCGATGGACGTAGTCGTCAGCGAACGCGGGAATGTCGTAGTTAATGATGTGCGAGACGCTGGAGACGTCGATGCCGCGGCCCACGACGTCGGTGGCCACCAAGATGCTGACCTTGCCTTCGCGGAACGTGCTCATGGTGCGATCGCGGGCCCCTTGGGCCATGTCGCCATGGATGCTCGCCACGCCAGGCATGCGTTTCGACAATCGCTGAAAGATCTTCTCGGTGCCGCGCTTCGTGCGGCAGAAGATAATCGCTTGTGAAGGATTCTCGCGTTGCAGCAGGCGGACCAGCAGATCGAACTTGCGCTCGTTGTCGACCGTGAAGTAAAACTGCTCGATCGTCTCGACCGCCACATCAGTCGGCGAGAAGTTAAGCGTCTTGGGCTCGAACATGTACCGCTGCGCCAGGCGTTCGATCGTGGGTGGCACCGTGGCCGAAAGCAGCAGCGTTTGGCGGTCTTGCGGGCACTTCCGCAGAATCTTTTCGATGTCGGGGCGAAACCCGATGTCGAGCATGCGGTCGGCTTCGTCCAGCACGGTGCACCACAGGTCGTCCAGCACCAGCGTGCCGCGGGCGATGTGATCGAGTACTCGCCCTGGCGTGCCGACGATAATCATCGCGCCGCGCTTGAGCTTATCGATCTGGCCGCGAATCGGCTTGCCGCCATACAGGGCCACGCAACCAATGCGGCGGCCGTGCGAGAGCTTGACGACTTCTTCGCGCACCTGCACCGCCAGTTCGCGCGTCGGCACCAGGATGAGCGCTTGCGGCCCATGCACAACGCGCGCGGGATGCAGGCCTTCAATGATCGGAATGACGAACGCGGCCGTCTTGCCGGTGCCGGTTCGCGCTTGCCCCAAGACATCGATGTCTTCGAGAGCGAGCGGAATGAGCCCCGCCTGAATGGGTGTCGGCTGGGTATAGCCGGCGGCATCCAGAGCCGCAATCGTCTCGGGCGACAGGTCGAGATCGCGGAACGCCTTGACCTCGGCGACTTCGCGCTTCGCCCCGGGGGGCAACGGCTTCGGCGCGCTCGGCTTTGCGGTTTTAGGAGCCGCAGAGCGTGGCGCAGTGGCTCGAGGTTCGCTGCTGCGTGGCTTTTCGGTTGATCTGGGCGCACGCGACGAAGTCGCAGAACCAGAGCCAGCAGGCTTGGGAGT
>JAEZGD010000406.1 GCA_023417165.1 Planctomycetota bacterium | reverse complement strand
GATCAAGCCGGGCCAGCAGGCGACCGACAAGATCCTCGTTCTCGAAGACACGAACGGCGACGGCCAGGCCGACAAAACCACCGTCTTCGCCGACGGCCTGCTGATTCCCACCGGCGTGATCCCCGGCGACGGCGGCTGCTACGTGGCCAACAGCACCGAGCTGATCCACCTGAAAGACACCGACGGCGACGGCAAGGCCGACCAGCGGCGGGTCATTCTCTCGGGCTTCGGCACCGAAGACACGCACCACCTGCTGCACACGTTGCGCTGGGGGCACGACGGTCAGCTGTACATGAACCAGTCGATCTACATCCACAGCCATATTGAAACGCCGTGGGGCGTGCGCCGGCTGAATGGCGGCGGCATTTGGCGGTTCCGGCCTGAGACGCTGGAACTGGATGTCTTTTGCGAAGGCTTCGTCAACACCTGGGGACATCACCAGGACCGTTGGGGCCAATCGTTCGCTACCGACGGCGCGTATGGCGAAGGCATTAACTATGTCTTCCCCGGCAGCGTGTTCGTGGCCGCGCCGGGCGCGAAGCGCCGCGTCGAAGGCTTGAATCCGGGCAGCCCGAAGCATTGCGGGCTCGAAATCGTGAGCGGTGGTCATCTGCCGGACGATTGGCAAGGGAACATGATCACTAATGACTTCCGCGCGCATCGCGTGTGCCGGTTCGTTGTTACCGAAGATGGCAGCGGCTATGCCTCGCGGCAAGAAATTGAAGTCATCAAGTCGACGCACGTGGCATTTCGTCCCATCGACGTGAAGATGGGCCCCGACGGCGCGATCTATATCGCCGACTGGTACAACCCGATCATTCAACACGGCGAAGTCGACTTCCGCGACGAGCGCCGCGACCACGTGCATGGTCGTATCTGGCGCGTGAGCGCCAAGAATCGCCCCGGCGTGCCGAAGTTCGATTTCGCCAAGGCGAGCAACACCGAACTGCTGGACGCACTGAAGCTGCCGGAAGAATGGATTCGCTTGTGGGCAAAGCTGGAACTGAAGCGTCGCGGCGCCGACGAAGTGCTGTCCGACGTGCAAGCGTGGTTGAAGAACCTCGATACCAACGACAAACAGTACGAACACAATCGCCTCGAAGGGCTGTGGGTTTATCAAAACCTGAATGTCCCGAACGCTGAACTGTTGAACGAAGTACTGGCCTCGCCGGATCACCGAGCTCGCGCCGCGGGCGTGCGTGTGGCCAGCCAGTGGCAAGCCAAGATCACCAATCCGCTCGGCATCTTCCGTGCGGCGGTGGCCGACGAGCATCCGCGCGTGCGGTTGGAAGCGGTTCGCGCACTGGCGAAGTTGCCTTCGCTCGATTCGGCCAAGTACGCGTTGCTGGCCCTCGACAAACCGATGGACAAGTTCCTCGACTTCGGCTTGTGGCAAGCCATGCGTGATCTGCAAGAACAGTGGCTGCCTGCCGTGCGCGAAGGCAAAGAAAGCTTCGACGGCAACGTCACGCATCTCACCTTCGCCCTGAAGGCGGTGGAATCGCCTGGCGTGGTGCAACCGCTGCTGGCGCTGATTCAGCAGAACAAGATCGACGCCACGCGCGCCGGCGACGTGCTCGGCCTGATCGCGGCGCTCGGTGGACCGAACGAACTGGGCGCGGTGCTCGATATGGCGGTTGCCAGCGATAGCCAACTGCCTGACGAAACCAAGGCCTCGCTGCTGGCGGCGCTGGTCGATACTTCGCTGATTCGCAAAAAGAATCCCGCCGGTGACTTGAATCGCGTCGCGCCCGCGCTCGCCTCGAAATCGCCGGCTCTACAAGCCGCCGCTGCCCGTGCGGTCGGGGCGTGGAAGCTGGAAAAGCAACGCGATCAGCTCACCACTTGGATTGAGGCCGAGCAAACGAGCGACAGCGTCCGCGCTGCTGCCATCGATGCGCTGGGCCTCTTGGGTGGCGACGCCAGCGCGGCTTCGCTGAAGGTCATCGCGGCCAGCACCAAGAGCCAACCCGACGTGAAGGCTCGGGCGGTCAGCGCCTTGGCCGGCATTAATGTCGATGCTTCGGCTCAAGCGGCGGTCGCCATTCTGGCCAACCTGCCAGCAGATCAGGATCCTGAAACGCTGCTGAAATTGCTGCTCGCGCAAAAGACCGGTGCCGATGCGCTTGCCAAAGCGTTGGCCAAGTCGAAGCTCTCGGCCGATACCGCGAAGCTGACGCTGCGGGTCGCTCGCGCATTGCCGACACCTTCGCCAGCGCTAGCCGATGCCATTCAAACGGCCGGCGGCTTGACCGATGGCGGCGGCTGGAAGCTGACCGACGCACTGGTCAAAGAACTGGTCACCGAAGCGCAAACCAAGGGCAATTCCGCTCGCGGCGAACTGGTCTTCCGCAAGGCCAGCAACCAATGCATGAAGTGCCATGCCATCGGCGGCGCCGGCGGCGTGGTCGGTCCCGACCTGGTCAGCATCGGCGCAAGTGCGCCGGTCGATTACCTGGTCGAGTCGTTGATCGAACCGAACAAGAAGATCAAAGAGAACTATCACTCGCAATCGGTGATCACCGACGAAGGCAAAGTCATCACCGGCATTCCAGTGCGTGAGACCGGCGAAGAACTGGTGCTGCGTGATGCCGACGACAAGTTGGTGACCATTGCCAAGGACTCGATCGACGAACGCCAGGACGGCCGCTCGCTGATGCCGGACGGCTCGGTCGATGTGCTGACGCGGACCGAGCTGGTCGACCTCGTGCGGTTCCTGTCGGAACTTGGCAAGGTCGGCGGCAAGTATGCGATTGGCAACCAACGCGTCGCCCGGCGGTTTGAGGCGCTGTTGCCTACCGGCGAAGCCTACACGCGCATCAATCGCGCCAGCTTCGACGCGGTCGCCGCTGCCGATCCGACCATCACCTGGGAACCGGCTTACAGCCGCGTCTCGGGCGATTTGCCGGCGGCCGATCTGCCACAGTTTGAGCTGAAAAAGTGGGGCGCCGAAAGCGAAGGCCCGACGAAGGTCAGCTTCATCCGCACCGAAGTCGAAGTCACCACGCCCGGCCAGGTCCGACTCGCCCTGGGCGATGCCGCGGGGCTGATGCTGTGGATCGATGGCAAGCCGACACCGCCAGCCAAGGAACTGGTGCTGGATCTGTCGAGCGGCAAGCACGCGCTGGTGGTGGCGGTGAACGCCACGCAGCGTTCCGCACCGCTGCGGCTGGAACTGCTCGACGAAGCCGGTTCGCCAGCGAAGGCGCAGTGGGTGAGCGGCAAGTAGTCCACGCCAGTAGCCCACTCGCGCCGCGAGTGGAAAGTCTCTGCTGAA
>JAEZGD010000329.1 GCA_023417165.1 Planctomycetota bacterium | reverse complement strand
ACGTTCCGTAGAGACTTTCCACTCGCGGAGCGAGTGGGCTACTTTGATGCATCGCCTGCTTAGCGGCGTGGGGTCAGCATCGGCTTGGCGCTGGTGCTGGGCACGAACTGGCCGGCGGCGGGCGCGGCGGCGGCGGCTTCGGTCTTGGCGGTGGTGCCGCCGCTGCCGAAGAAGCGCGTCGTCTGTTCGCTGGCCAAGCGCGTTTCCGGATCGGAGCAACGAACTTCCGCGCGGAAGACGTGGCTGCCCGCCCGGTCGGCCTTCGCAGTGACCTTCAGTTGGTGCGACGCGCCCGGTTCGATCGAGATGATCGGCGCGAAGGTGGCTTGACCGCCACCCACTTCCGCAGTGCCTCCGGCGACCGAGATAGGTTCGATCCCTTCCGAGAAGTTCACGACCACAGCCACCTTGCGGGCCGCCTTGGTGCCGCGATTGGTCAGCGTCACTTCGTAGGTCACTTCTTCGCCCACCGGCTTCGGACCTTGCGGGTCGTTGACGGTCAGCTTCAGATCGGCGACCGCTTCGACCTTGGTGCTGGGCATGGCGACGTCGGTCAGATCGTCGGCCTTGGTCTGCACTTCGATATCGAAGGTACCGGCCGTGTTCATCAGCACGCTGAATTCAAACTCGGCGCTCTTGCCGGGAGCAAGATTGCCGGCCGACCACACCAGTTGGCTGCTCTTGGGTTGAACGCCCGACAGGCCGCCCAGGTATTCCGAACCTTCCGGCAGCAGCGTACCGAGGTGCACATCTTCCGCCGGAGCATCGCCGGTGTTGGTAACCACGACTTTGTAAGTCGCATCGGCTCCCGCGAAGACCAACTGCGGACCAGCGACGTTGAGTTCCAGATTCGCTCGGCGAACCATGACTTCTTCGCGAGCTTCGGCCACCAGCGCGCCGCTCTTGGCCGCGAAGTGCATCGCCATCGGGCCCGCCTGGCTGGCGGTCATGCTGACTTCGATGACCTTTTGCTGCCCGGCGGCGATGGTGCCCAGCGGCTTGGCGTCCGAGGGATCGGCGTCGTCCGAGATCAGGTCGACGACCACGCCTTCCACGTCGCCGGTACCGGGGTTCGAGACAATGATTTGATAGACAGCCGTTTGGCCATACAGAACGTCCTTGGGACCCTTGAGCTCCATCGCCAGCTTCGGCTCCAGGACTTCGACCTGAGCGCTGACGCGCGGCGGAGCTTGCGTCCATTCGACATTCAGCGCGATGGGATCGGCCGTTTGCGGCACGACTTCCAGCGTCAGCTTTTCCTGACCACGCCCGGCGATGCGATCGAGCTTCCACACCAGGCGTTGCCCTTGCGAGGCATTGTCCATGTTGGCGTCGCCCGCGGTGCCGTTGACGTCCGCCAACTCGACATTCGCGGGCAGATCGATCGCCAGAAAAACGTCGGTCGCTTCGGTGACACCTTGGTTCGCCAGCAGCACCGTGTAAGTCGCAGGCTTGCCGAGCGTCATCGCTTTGGGACCGGTGGTTTCGACGGCGAGCGAAGCGCTCGCGCCACTTGCCAGCGTTTGCGCACGATCGCCACCACGTTTGACGTTGCTGGCGCTGGGGGCGGCTTCAGGTTCGGGTTGCGTCGCCACGCCGCCGCGCATGCGGCTGCGCGAAGGAGCCGTGCGAATGCCCGGCGCGGGCTCGCTGTCTTCCACGGCATCCGATGGGCTGCTCGCAGCGCTCGGCGCCGCAGGCGTGACCGCTTCCGGAGCTTTCGGCAGATTCGCCACGCGGCTGCTGCTGGGGCGCTTGAGCACCGAAGGCAGCGCCGTTTCCTCTGGCAAAGCGTCTTCGACCGGCGCGGCTGTTTCTTCCGTCGACTCGGTCGTTTGCTCGTTGCGCAGCGACTGCAAGCGTCCCGCTAGTCCGCCGCCGCGACGCGAAGACGTTCGCGGCGAAGTGGTGGCCGCCGAAGGCCGAACTTGCGGATCGGCAATAAATCCGGGCATGGCCGGTAGCGGTTTGGCCGCGTTTGCTTCAAACTCGGCAGGCGGAACGAACGCTCCACCTTCGTCGTCGGCCGCCCGGGCCTGGACCCAAACGCCAGCTATCGCGCCCAAAAGCAGAACTACGCCGAAGAAGGTAACGAAGCGTCGCATGGCTCAAACAGCCTCCATGTAAGTCGATAGCGGGAGCCCGCCACCGTTATCGGCCCTTCGCGTCGTACCGGATGAGTAGAATTTTCCTTTAGTTGAAATTAGACGAAATAAATCGACTTTGACGCCGAAATCCGGCTTCTCAACTCACTCACAAACAACCCATACCACCCGCTTCCACAAACCTGATTCTGCCATGTCGACACCAACGCGCCGTCAAAAGATTGAAGCGATGCTCGCCAACGAGCCTCAAGACCAGTTCCTGCGTTACTGCCTGGCGAACGAGATGCAGAAAGAGGGGGAGCACGAAGGTGCTTTAGAGCTGTTGCGCGGGCTGATGCAAGAGCGTCCGCCGCACGTGGCCGCGTTCTTTCGAGCCGGGCAGATGCTGGCATCGCTGGCGCGGATCGAAGAAGCCCGCGCCGCTTTGCGCGATGGCATCGCCACCGCGCGCACCCAAGGCGACGCGCACGCCGCCGGAGAAATGTCCGAGTTTTTAGCCAGCCTCGGCAAGGAAGGGGAGTAGAGGCTAGCTTCGCTCCTTGCCGGTCGGCTTCTTGAGGTGCTCCTTCAGGAACATCACCTGGACGGCGCGAGCGTAGTCGGCGTTGTCCTTCTTCGAGAAGCCGTGTCCTTCGTTGTTGGCATACACCGTCCAGACAGGGCGATCGTTGCTGCGCACCTTATCGGCGATTTGCTGAGCTTCGCCGAACGGCACGCGCGGATCGTTCTTGCCATGAATCACTAACAGCGCCGACTTGATCTCGCCGGCGCGGGTAAGCGGGCTGATCTCGATCAGCTTCTTGCGCATGTCGGGATCGCGTTCGTCGCCATATTCGACGCGGCGCAAGTCCTGACGATAGGCGGCGGTGCTTTCCAGAAACGTGATGAAGTTGGCGATGCCGACCGTATCGATGCCCGCCTTCAAGCGGTCGCCATAGTGGACCAGCGACGCCAGCGTCATGTAACCGCCATACGAACCGCCACTCACCGCCACGCGCGACGCATCGAGCTCCGGCTGCTTGGCGATCCAATCCAACAGCGCGCCGATGTCTTTGACCGAATCTTCGCGCAACATACCATTGTCGAGCTTCAAGTACGTTTTGCCATAGCCGCTCGAACCACGCACGTTCGGCGCGATCACCGCCAAGCCCAGCTCGCGGACATAAAACTGCAAGGCGCCGCTGAAGTACGGTTGGAACTGGCTCTCGGGACCGCCGTGAATGACGATCAGCACGGCCGCCGGATTCTTGCTGCTGGCGACCGGCGGACGATAGTAATACGCGGGAATCTCGCGACCATCGAACGACGGGAAGCGAATGCGTTCGGGCACCACAAACTTGCTCGGGTCAAGTCCGCCGATTTCACTAAACGTCCAGCGCGTCAGCTCGCCGTCGGCCAGCGCCAGTGAGTACACATCGGCCGGCGCATCGGGGCGCGCCAGCGTCATGCCCAACTGCTTGCCTTCCGGCGAAAACTCCAAGCTCGACACGATGCCGAGCGGAATCTTCAGCTCGCGCCGCTCCCAGGTCTCCGGCGTTTTGCCGCTGAAGACAAACAAGCGGCTCGCGCCATCTTCGTTGATCGTAATGGCGACTTCGCCTGTCGCTTCCGAGATGGTTAGCTCGTCGACATCCCAGTTCAAATCGGCAGTGAGCCAGGTGTACTCGCCGCTGGCGATATCCAGCCGCGCGAGGCGACGGAACTCGCTATCCGCATCGGTCGTGATCAGCACATGCTTGCCATCGTGCGTGAAGGCCATCGCGCCGATCGCCGCCGGCTCGTCGGATGGCAGTTTCAAGTCGGTGCGCTTGCGCGTCGCCAAATCGTAGAGTGCCGGATACGATTCATTCGCCGAAACGTATCGTCCCAAGAGCAGCGTGCTGTCGTCAGGCGACCAATCAGCGGCGTACCAAAATTGCTTGTCGGTTTCGAGCACCAACTCGCGCTCGCCAGGCTTGCGCGGATTGGCGATGTATAGATCGGTGTCGCGTCCGTTGCGCTCGTT
>JAEZGD010000320.1 GCA_023417165.1 Planctomycetota bacterium | reverse complement strand
CACCGGTTGATTCGCGGCATTGAAGGTCAGGCCTTGCGGTTCATAGATGTCTCGATCGCTTTCGAGGCGCACATCGGATGCATCCAGCTTCGCGCTGACTAATCGCCATTGCTCAGGCTTCGACAGTGGCAAGCCGCTCTTGTCCGTTTGCTGGCCGGGCTGCGATTCAAAGAAGTAGACGCGCTCGCCTTGGCGATCGATGGCGAGTTCCAGCGGCTGATCTTTGTCGCTGCGGGCGAGAAACAGCCCTTCACCGGTGCCATCAAGCTTTACGCGACGGATGGCGCGCTGACCATGTTCGCTCCACAGCAGTTGTTGATTCTTGGAATCGACGGCCAGGCCAATCGGTCGTGAGACGCCACGAAACCAACTCGCCTCCACTTCGCCACTGGCCAGATTGACACGCCCTACAGCGTTTTGCGAACGCGCTGCGAAGTACAAAAAGTTGTTCTTGGAATCGAGAGCCAGCAATTGCGGCACATAGGCCAGTTCAGCCACGGTCGTCGGCTGACCTTGCTTGAGCACGCGAATCACACCGGTCTCGCGTCGACCGCCAGCCGGCACGCGGTCGGCAAAATACACCGCACCGCCGACAGGGTGCACCACGATGGCGGTTGGGCGACCCACCGCCTGGCTGAGTTGCATCTCTGGTGTGATTTTGTCCTTGGGATTCCAGTTCCAAGCCGCGCTCAGGATCTCGCCGCGGCGATCGTCGGACCACCACAGTTCGTCGCTATCGTCGCCTGCAAAGGCGATCGTGCGCGGATTGAGCAGCTTGTCGGAAACCAGCATGTCGGGACGCGCGCCAGTCTTGGTTAAACGCGTCACAGCGCGATCGGCTTTGTGATCGATGAAGTCGACCCAACTCGAGTAATGCGACGCTTGTTCGGTGCCGGGGTCAAGCTTGCGTTCAAACCGGTTGAGCTTGACGCGGAAACCAATATCCACCGCTTCGATGGGCATCGTCAGCGAAGTGACGCGATTGCTGGTGGTGAGCATGTGAATGCGTTTGCCGTCCCCTTCACGGTTCACTGGCGGCGCATCAGGCGTTGAGAGGAACGGGAACAGCCAGAACTCCTGGCGATCGCCATCGACCGTGAGCGCGAATTTGGCTGCCGGTTGACGCCCCATTTGCACTGGGTCGCCAATCAGGCGATCTTTGATGAACTGATGCTTGGCCGGAACGACATCGGGTTTATCGCTAGGAATGAACTGCGCCACATACATCTTCAGCGTGCCGATAGGCATCGTGAAGGCATCGACGGCATCTTGCTTCGAACCGTTGATCGGCAACTCGCGGGCGAAGACAACCTTCTCGCGATTCCAGTAGCGGTAATACAGCTTCTTGTCCGCGCTTTGCAGCACGTCGATACGCGCCGAGATGCCGGCGGCCTTGCGCTCATCGCCCGTGAGAGGACCCTTGTCACCGTGGTCGAACCAGTACTCACCGAAGAGCTGATGCTCGTGATCGACAATGCTGGAATGCGATTCGAGCGCGATTAGCAGCAGGTCGCTCAGCTTCTTGTCGCCTTTGAAAACGGCGACCTTAACGGCAGGGTTCACCGGCTTGGTTTGTTCTTCATCGTTGCGCCATTCGAATTTGCTGCCCGCATCAGCCAGTGTGGCGGTGGGCCAGTATTCGGTGACTTCGGCTTCCAAGCCCGCATTGCCAGCGAGCTTGAAGCGTCCTTTGCCGAGCTTTTCGTCGACGGCGATGCGCGTGACTTGGCCGTCAGCATAGATCACCGCCTGACCTTTTTCGCCGAGCTTGCCTTCGGGCAGCGAATTGAGGAACGACTGCGTTTGCGCTTCGCTGCCTGCAAGTTGTAGCGTCAGATAACCGCCGCCAGCGCGCGTGCGTTGACACCAACCATTGGGATATTCAGGCTGATTAGGTATCGGAACCACCGACAGTTGCGCCGGCACCCACTGCACGGATTTCGCCTCGAGCGCGCCGTCCGCACCAATCCGTGTGTCGGCCGGCATGCTCAGTTCCAACTTCACGTGCGGCGCTTGCACGTCGCGCGAGTCGCTGTAGTAATCGAGCACTTCCAGCTTCACGCCGTCGCGTTCATATAGCACGTCGCCTGAGCTGTGCTGCCCCGCCAGACGAAAGAGCTGGCCCGAGCCCCAGCGAAACAACTTCCAAGGCAACCGGCCGGCCCCCTCAATGTTTTCGTCTTCCGGTTTGTTGAAGGCGAACTGATCCGACCAGTCTTCCCAGTTGAACAAGCCAGGCTGAAAGTTGACGTGAATGCGCTCGTTAGTGGTGGTCAGGCCGCTGCCTTCACTGGAATGGTTAGCGCGGCTGACATTGAGTTCTAAGTTAACGGCGTTCTCGACCGCCCACTTATCGGCTTCGCCTTCGAAGACGGTGACCTGAGCGTCGATGCCTTTGGTACGGCTGATGAACGCGCCGAAGAGCAGCGTCAGCAGGCCGATGTGAGTGATCACGAAGCCGGTTTGATGACGCTTCCATGGATAGCGAATCGCCGCGGCGCAAAAGATGTTGATCGCCAGCAGCACCAGAATCGTTTCGAACCACCACGTCTGATAGACATAGAACTGGACCGCAGGCGTGCCATAGGCCGCCTCGACAAAGGTCGCCAGTCCCAGCGCGAGCGCACTGAAGAAGATCAGCACTACCGCCAATCCCAGTGAGGCGGCAAATTCATACAGGCGCAGCAACCACCGAACCAGCAACGGCTGATCGGGCGAGCTAAGCTTCGGTCGCGACATGGAGCTTCCAAGCAGGTGAGAAAGACATGCGGCCGGTAACAAACCGGAAGCTGGCCAGGTGGGGATCGAGCCAGCTATAGGAGCACAAGCAAAGGGTGGATGGCCTGCCGAAACTCCTTACCTTGCAATGGTTTGGAACTTCGGCGCGCGCCCTCTCTTGTCATTATAGCGCGGCCACCTCAAAAAAGGGCAGGTGCGAACCGCAAAAAGCCCGACTTGCCGGCTGTAGAGACTGCCTGGCCAAGGCTTTACAAGAATTGCGACGATTGTCGCATGTGCCGCGCGCGGGCGGCAGAAATGGCAAGCTTTACCGCCACTTAGTGCCGCTACCGGTGGCGTCATGCAAGGTGGCGACGGCCTTTTCGGCATCGGCCAGCCGCTGGGCCATTTGGCGATTCTGCTCTTCCAGGTTCATGACGCGCACCTGGTCTTGGCGAATCCGCTCAGCAAGCTGCGCATTTTCTTCTTTGAGACGCGTGAGCTGAGACTTCGGCGCCAAACAGCCGGTCAGACTCAAACAGCAGCACAGCAAGGCGATCCGTCGCACAGCAAACTCCTTGATAGGCCTCTCGCTTCCTGCGACAGGGCAAACATCCTTACGACTGTCTTATCTTCTGGCCCGTTCGTTCCCCGGTACTGCCGGGAAACGAACGGAAGTTGCATTCTCTTGCGGGTTTCAGCAAGCCGACCTTGCACGACGCGTGAACAGGCTACTTTGCCATACCCAACGCCGACAGGATTCCGTCCATCAAACTGGTGCTCATCATGCGGTCGCTATCGAACGCCCACATGTTGCGCATCAGATCGGTCATCAACATGCCCGTAATCATTAGCAAAAATACGCAAGCGACCAACGCCAGCACGTTCATTACTGTATACGGTGCTTCGGGCGTCGCAGCCGTCAAATAGCCAGGCGCGCCAGCCGTCGCAGGCGTGGCTCCGGCGGTTGCACCGCCGCCCATGCCCGAGAAGGCATCGTCCAAATCTTCGACGACCAAGCCGGGCTGATTGGGCCGCAGCATCGTCGCAGCATTCTCATCGAAGGCTTCCGAATCTTCGAGCGCGATCACTTGCGAGCCGCTGTCCGATTCGTCGCTCCCCAAATCGCCACCGGGCGAGAGCAGGAACTCGTCGTCCGCCTTGAGGATGGTCGCTTCTTCGGAAATGCCGATGTCCGACGACAGCGAAATCACTTCTTCGTCTTCCGGCAGTTCAAAGGCCGATTCGACGCTCGAGCCGCCCATCAACTCGATGGGTTCTTCGAGCGACAAACCGCTATCGGCCGGCGAAGCCAGATTGATACCGCTGTCGCCGCCGCCGAGCGTAACGTCGCTGCCAATGCCGCTACCG
>JAEZGD010000244.1 GCA_023417165.1 Planctomycetota bacterium | reverse complement strand
ATAACAAGTTCCTCAAGCATCCCGGCCTGGGACTGAAGCTGATGCTGCCGCTGGAACTGACGCGTTTTATCGAGCGCGAGGATCGCGACTTCTATCAGCGCGCGCGTCTCGACAAGCAAAACATGGTCGAATCGTTTGAATGGACTGGCGAAGCGCTGTTTGATGTCACCAACGCCCGCTTGCAGGCCTGTGCTGCGCAGGATGGCACGCCTAGCTTGCGTGATTTGTTCGAGCCCTCGCTGAGCGATCGGCGGCTCATCGATGCCTTTCGCACGATGCGAGTGCCTCGCAATTTGTTTAAATTTCTGTATCGCGTGCTGGTGAATCATTGCAATGCCCACACCGATGCCGAGCCGGTGTGGAAGATTTCGCCCCAGACGTTCGAAGCGACGCTCGCTGTTTACCAGAAAGACCAAGACGCCTTTGATCGCGGCATGGGCGCTGGTTAATCGTTCGCCCTCCTGCACACAAGAGACGCATCATGCCCGAGTGGCTGACTTGGATCTTAGAAATTGACGAGTACTTGCTTGAGTTCGCGCGCGATCGCGGCACGCTGGTCTATGGCCTGTTGTTTGCCATCATCTTTTGCGAGACCGGCCTGGTCTTCATGCCGTTGTTGCCAGGCGATTCGCTATTGTTTGCCGCCGGAGCAATCGCGGTTCGACCGGAACTGAACCTGAACGTCTACCTGATGTGGGTGTTGATGACCGTGGCCGCCATTCTGGGCGATACGGTGAACTATCACCTGGGCTATTTCTTCGGCGCGAAGATGCCATTCCTCAATCCCAAGCACATCGCCCGGACGCAAGCGTTTTATGACCGCCACGGCGGCAAGACGATTATTCTCGCCCGCTTCGTCCCTATCGTGCGGACGTTTGCGCCGTTTGTCGCAGGCATTGGCAAAATGAATTATGGCCAATTCCTGATCTACAACGCCGTTGGTGGTGTGGTCTGGGTGACGATCTGTTTGTTTGCCGGCTATTGGTTCGGCGGCTACGAGGTCGTTAAGGAGAATTTCGAACTGGTGGTCGTGGCGATCGTGCTGATTAGTGTGTTGCCCATGGCGATCGAACTGGGGCGCGGCTGGCTGCGGCGCAAGGAATTCGACACGCCGTAGGCGCTCATCAACACAAAAAAGCCATTTCTGGCATGATGATTCTAGCCAGCTCGGATCATGGCGCGAAAGTCTAAGAGGGCCTGATGGAAGCTCTCAAAGCCTCGCCCGGCGGACAAAGCAACAATTCCGCGACGAACGATTGACGAGCTATATGGCAGGGTTCACGCTGTAGGGGAATTCACTTCTCCTTTGGCCTTGGTGAGACCCTTGTCATGCGATGCTCTTCGGTGGTGTTATTGCTTGGTCTGGTGTTGTGGAACGCTGCCCCGGCGTCCGCTCAGGTGTTCAAGGATCTGCTGCCGCGCGTGCCGGATGAAGCCAACGCGTTGGTGCTGATCCATGCCGAGAAACTGCGAGAGAGCGGGTTTGCCCGCGACTTTGCCGCGAAGACGCTGCGCGGTTCCAGCCAGGCCCACAAGCATGTGATTCCGCATCAGGATGTCAAACGCGTGGTGCTGGCTGCGGAGCTGACGTCCAATCAGCTGGCTCCCGCTTGGGAAATCGCCGTGCTGGATACGAAGTCGCCGATATCGCTCGACGCCTTACAAGCCCAAGGCGAAGGGACCGCCGAAACGCTCGGTAACCTGGCCGCGGTGCGGTTAAACAGCAACGCTTACTTGATTGCGCTGCAACAGAATCTGTATGGCGTCTTCGGGCCTGCCAATCGACAAAAAGCGATGCGTTGGGCCGAGCGTTCGCAGTCCGAGAAGGTCAGTCGCTTGACGCCGTATCTCGATCGCATCGCCAGCTATCCTGAGACGGTCGGCACCGAGATCATGCTCGGCCTCGATGTCACCGGCATGATCGATCCCGCGGTGCTGCGCGAGAATCTGAAGAACTCGGTCACGCTCAAGTCACGCTCGCAAGTTAATACCGAGGATGTCGCCAGGGTGCTGGGGAGTATTCAAGGCATCGCGCTAGGTGTGAAAGCCACGGATGTGCTGAATGGCAAGTTACGCATCGATTTCGGGCGCAATCCGGCGTCGATCAAAGAATTCGCCAAGCCGCTGCTGCTCGAAAAACTTGGTGACATGGGTTTCATGATCGACGATCTAGAAAGCTGGCAAGTATCGGTCGACGACACAACCGTTTACTTGGGCGGTGAACTTTCGGCCGGCGGCTTGCGCAAAGTGATGAGCCTGATTGATCCGCCGAGCTTGCCCGTCGCGAAGCCGGAAATGTCCGAAATGCCAAGCGCCAGTGAGCTGGATCCTATGGCATTGCCGTCGCAGCGTTACTTCCGCGAAATCGACTCGCTGCTGACCGAGATGGCCAAGACCGACAATCGCAAGTACGCCAAACAAGCTGGTTGGTACGACCGCAACGCGCGCAAGATCAGCCAGTTATCGATGGTCAACGTCGATCCCGAGTTGTTGGACTATAGCCTGGCGATGTCGACCGCGCTGCGGACCATGGCGTACAAGCTGCGCAATCAAGCCGCCGAAGCAGGTCAATACTCGTACAATCGCCAAACCTATTGGAGCGCCTACGGCGATTGGTACAACGGCTACGTCACTACCTATCAAACCATGCCGAGTGAACGCGAGAAGGCCGAAAAGATGTCGAAGATGTATGGCGCGATGTCGTATGCCGACACCGTGCAAACGATTGGCAACGCCACGGCAGAAATTCGTCGCCGAATGGTCGAGCGCTACAAGCTCGACTTCTGATAGTGCATAAGCCGTGGCATGTTCTTTGCTTTTCTGAGGGCCGTTCGCTCGTGGGCGAGCGAACGTAAAACCATCAGAGGAGAACCGCCATGGCGATGGGTAAACGCGCTATCTTTGCATTTCTGTGGGTAATTGGCATTCCGCTGCCGTTGTTAGTAATTGTGTATTTTCTGACTGGAGGCGGATGTAATTAAGCCCGCAATTGCTTCCCAGTTAAGCCGACTTTGATGCGGCAGGCCGCAATGGTGCGACCTGTCGCTTTCTTTTTGCGCAACGCGCCAGACATAGATTGGCTGCTAGCTAACCATGCTGGTTGTGGAATAGGCAAGTAACCGTGCATGTCTTGAATTCGGCACATGAAAGGCTGCGCCGGACGCGCGGCGCGCGAGTTGCATAATGCTAGGGGGTCCGTACGGGGGTGCGTGACGCAGCGGACAGGCGTCCTTTTCAGGCCGCTCTGCGCACCCACGTCTGCGCTGGAGCACTGGCCGCTGTGTTCACAGGCTCAGAAAGGTACGGACATGTTCTCACGCTTTTGGAATGACAATCGTGGCGCCATTATTTCCGCAGAACTGGCCACCATCATGACCGTTGCGGTCATCGGCATGACCGCCGGCATCAGTTCGCTGCGCGACAGCATTACCGGTGAATTGGCCGACGTAGGGCAAGCGTTCAGCAATCTCGATCAGAGCTTCGCGGTCGGCGGGATTAACTCGCCATCCTCTTCCATTGGCGGCATGGCATTCGTCGACGATCGCGATTTTGCTGACACCGACGGCATCGCTGGGCAAAACAATCGCGGGCTCGTGATTAACACGCCGATGTTGCCGCTCACGCGCGACAACTCGTTTTCTCAACGCGGTGGGGACCAAAGCGGCTTTACGTCCGCCCGCTTCGACTGACGAGGACATCGGTGGGAAGGGGCGACTCCCAGCGCTTCGCGCGCTGGGAGCCGCTCCATTGTCTCAATGCGTGGAGAGCGCATCGACTCGAGCGTTTCAGGATAGAGCATCGCTGCCAGGCAGCAGCACCAAGGTTGCTTAGCAGCAAACGGTGCCGCAGCAAACCGGCGTGCCACCGAAGCTGATCACACAAGTGCAACCGTTTTCGCAGCAGGTCTGCAGGCATTCGCAGCACTTCTGGATCATTTCGCAGCAGGCTTGATCGCCCGAGCAGCAGCTAATGCAGACGCCATCGGCGGTCATCTCGCACTTGCAGTTGCCGCAGCACAGATTGCACTGGCAGACGGTCATGCCGTTCCAGGTGCAGCAGCACGAGCACATGCCGTCGGCCAGCATCTTGCACAGGTTTTGCAGCGTGGCGCACGACATTTCGTCAGTGCACTTACAGTAAATCTTGCAGCCATCAGCGCACATCGTGAACTTGATTTCACAACGTGGCACCATGCAGACGTTCGGCATGGTTGGCGCCGGCATCCCACCCGTCATTGGGTTCATGGTGGGAGTCATCATCGACGCACGTTCCATCAGCATAGCACTCGACATCGTTCGATCCTTAAGGATGGCGGGACAAGTCGAGCAGCGCGAACAATGGCGCTGGCCAGCGGCGCTAGCTACAGAACGACTTGGTCCCTGAGGTTTCCGTGCCTCCTCTGGATGACCAGTCAGCTACGCACAATTCATACATTCAGAAAATGCCTCCCGCGTTAGCAGGTGGGCAATGTCGAAAGATAGCACGCTTTTTGAACGAGCGTCAATTTAGATTCTTACAGAATACGAAGATTCCAGGGGGGAATGCGGTGTTTTTAACCGGTTCCCCCGCTGCCAGACTGGCTCGCATTGCTAGCTATCGCCCCCATAGGTGG
>JAEZGD010000205.1 GCA_023417165.1 Planctomycetota bacterium | reverse complement strand
GCTTTGATGCCTATGAAGATTCTGGTGCAAGATGCAAGAGAAAGGCGAGGCGGACTGGTGGCCGAGGATCTCGCGGTAATCGATCACGAGATTGCTCGCTTGGAGACGGCGGTCAGTCGCTTTTTGGATTTCGCCCGGCCGATCAAGCCAGAGGAGACGCTGTTCGACTTCCGCAGTATTGTCGAGGAGTCGATGCAACTCATCGATGGCCGCGCCCATGCGCAGCGCGTGCGATTGAAGCCCCAACTGCCTGTGCTGCCTGTGATGGCGACGGCCGACAAAGATCAATTGCGTCAGGTGCTGATGAATCTATTGCTGAATGCCTTGGATTCGATGCCCTCCGGCGGCCAATTGACGGTCGCTGTGACAACCAGCGACGCGAACGCACGCCGCTTGCGGTTGTCGGTGATCGATTCTGGTTATGGGTTGGCGCCAGAGATCGTAGGACGCCTGTTTGAGCCCTTCTTTAGCACGAAAGAGACCGGGAGCGGTCTAGGATTGTCGATTTGTCGACAGATCGTCGAGGCCCATCACGGCACAATCACCGGTCGCAATGTCGAAGCGGGCGGCGCCGAGTTCCTGATCGAACTGCCGTGCGCGGCGCACCTGCCCAGTGATAAGAACAACGCCCACGAACGCGGATGATGGTGAGGCATGCAGAAGCTGCTGGTGATTGATGACGAACCGAACCTCTTATATTCGCTTGATAAATGCTTGCGCTCTGCAAGCTTACAGGTTCATACCTGCTGTACAGCTCGGGAAGGACTGAGGGAAGTCGCCGAGTGGCAACCCGATGTCGTCATTCTGGACGTCTGCTTGCCCGATTCGTCGGGGCTTGAGGTCTATGACCGAATTCATGAACTGCAACCTGATCTTCCGGTCATCATGATCACCGCTTTTTCGCGCACCGATACCGCGATTGAAGCGATGAAGCGCGGGGCATTCGAGTATTTGGTCAAGCCCGTCGATATCCATCGACTGCGCCATGAAGTCGAACGAGCGATCGAGATTCGTTTGCTCAGCCAGTTGACCGCGACGAATATGGATTATGCGCCGTTGCCTGGCGAAGCTGCCGACACGATTGTGGGGCAATCGCCAGCCATTCAAGAAGTTTATAAATCGATTGGGCGGGTCGCATCGCAAGATGTCACCGCGCTCATCTTGGGAGAAAGCGGCACCGGCAAAGAACTGGTCGCGCGGGCGATTTGGCGATTCAGCAATCGGCACCAAAAACCATTTGTGGCAATTAATTGCGCCGCAATTCCCGAAGCCTTGCTCGAAAGCGAGCTATTCGGCTACGAGAAGGGCGCTTTCACCGGAGCCATTGAGCGGCGAATCGGCAAATTCGAACATGCTAATGGGGGCACGGTCTTCTTGGACGAAGTCGCCGACATGACCAGTGCGACGCAAGCGAAAGTCTTGCGGCTGATTCAGGAACAGCGCTTCGAACGCATCGGCGGAACGCAGGTCGTGCAGACCGATGTGCGCATCATTGCCGCCACGAACAAGAATCTGCTGCAAATGGTCGGTGAAGGCTCGTTTCGGCAGGACCTGTATTATCGCATCAATGGCTATACCATTCTGTTGCCTTCGCTAAGCGAACGCCGGGGCGATATTCCGCTCTTGGCGAACCACTTCATTCAGCGATTCAATCGCGAGATGGGCAAGATCGTCCGCGGCATGACGCCGGAAGCTGCCCATTGGTTGGAACGTCAGCCTTGGCCTGGCAACGTACGCGAGCTGCAAAACACGCTGAAATACGCCATGATCAAGTCGGTCAGCGATATTCTGACGCCAGACTGTTTCCCTCCACCGCAGGCCGGCGTAGAGCCGCTTGCTGATGAACCAGGCACCGATCCTCAGGATTCTTTGCCGGGCATTACCTCGCTCACGCGCAAGCTCTTGCAGGACATGCCTGGGGATGTCTATCGACGTATGGCCACGGCAGTCGATCAGATCGTCCTTCAGGAAGCCTTGCGCTATACCAAGGGCAACCAATTGCACGCCGCAGCGCTGCTAGGCATCTCGCGCACCACCTTGCGCGCCAAGCTGCGAGGGCTGGGCCTCAGCGTCGAAAAGCAGCTGCTTTCTGAGTGCGATGGCAATCCCTGCTTGGGATGATGGCGCACCGATATTCTCGCAAGCTAACCAATTCGTAATCGACGAAGCATCGCTTAATCCCGCTTAGGCAAGCTGTTGGGGCTAGTTTCACCTGCATATTTGTAATCTGCATGACGATGGTCAAATTCGCGATATGTCTATCTACACGCACGCTGTGCCAGGTGCGCCGAAAGACAGACTCGTATCGAGGAACCACGCATGCCCATGCCGCTTCGCCTGCTTGCCGGAGCCTGGTTGATACTAATGGGCGTTGTGCCGACTGCGGCATTCGCTCAGGAGTTCCCCAATCAGCCTCAGTATGCCTCGCAACCCACGCGTCTGCCACCGCCGACGTGGGACGACTTTCGAGAACTCACGACTCGGCTTGAAGCCACCGAAAAACGTCTGGCCGAGATGTCAGGCGATACGCCTGGCGCAGTCCCGACGGATCCACGTCGCGTGATGGCCGATGGCAATCCACAAGTCCCTAGTGCCGAGCAGCGTCTGACGGCTTTGGAGAAATCGGTCGGCAAAGAGGACCATGGCCCGCACTTTCCAACCGCGCGCTTGAGCGGCTTCTTTCATCTGGATGCGGGCTACTTCGGTCAGGATGCCAACAACGAGGCGACGCTGGGCGACATCCAAGATGGCGTTGGCTTTCGCCGAGCACGTTTGCAAGCGGTTGGCAGCGTCGCCGAGTTTACCAACTACTCCATCGAAATGGACTTCGCCAGCGCCGGGCGTCCCAGCTTCATGGACGTCTGGGCTGAACAGACGCACCTGCCGGTGGTTGGCAACCTGCGCATCGGCCACTACCGACAACCACTCACCATGGATTCACTGACTTCCATCCGGCAGCTTGAATTCCTCGAGCGTTCGCTCCCCTTTCAAGCTTTCGATCCCTTCCGGCGCGTCGGCGTGATGGCCTATGACAAGTCGGAGGACGAGTTGTGGACCTGGGCTTATAGTGGCTATAAGACCGGTGGCTTCGGCGATGCTCCGCTAGGCGATACACGATTTGCAACCGACCTGGGGGACGACGGCGGCTATTCGTTCGCAGGCCGCGCCACGCATTTGCTGTGGTATGACGAACCAGCGGAAGGACGCTATTTGCTGCATGTGGGCGGTGCATATAACTACAGTCGCATGACGGGCAGCAACACGACCGAGCCGTTCTATCAGGCGCGCGTGATTCCAGAGTTCTTTGTCGGCGATCCGGCTGGCGGCGGCCTAACAGCGGCCGGCACGCCTTTCTTTATCGATACCGGACGCTTGTCGGCGGATCAGTACCATTTGTTCAACGGCCAGTTGGCGGGGCAGTATGGCCCTGCTCACTTCCAGGCCGAGTACATGGCGACCGTGGTCGATCAGATCGGCAACGCCAACGTGTTTTACGATGGTGCCTACGTCCAGGGCGGCTACTTTCTCACGGGCGAGCATCGCAGCTACAACCGCACCTGGGGCGTTTTCGACAAGGTCACGCCGCACAGCGATTTCTTTGCCATCGGTCGCAACGCGGGCATTTGTGGTTGGGGCGCTTGGGAACTCACCGGGCGTTGGAGCTATGTGAATCTCAACGATCCCAACGCCGTGCCCATTGGCTTTGGTGCGGGGCCGCCGGCGAGTCCCAATCCAGGTCGCATGAACAACCTCACTACGGGCGTGAACTGGTTTTGGAACTCCTATACCCAGGTGCAGTTCAACTGGATCCACTGCTTCCTTGATAACGCTGCCACCGGCGACAGCGATTGCGACATCTATTGCGCACGCTTTCAGATTGGCTTCTAAACGATTTTCAACATGCCACTGTAAAAGGTTTAACCTATGAAATATAAGATTGGTGCACCCGTTGTATTGATTGCGGCGCTCTTGGCTATGACCAGTTGGGCTGGTGGTCATCATTGCTGTCACTGCGGGTGCGAAAGCGGTTGCAAGAAGGTCTGACGCTTGGTCTGCGAAACGAAAGAAGTCACCAAGGTCACGTACGATTGCAAGTGCGAAGATATTTGTGTGCCAGGACCCAGCACGCGCTCGCCTGTCTGCTCATGCGGTGACTGCGCCACGTGCAACAAGAAGACCTATCTTTGGACGCCGCACTGCGCTCAGGTCAAAACGCGCAAAGTGCCCGTCAAGCGCGAAGAGAAGGTGCTTAAGCCGACCTACAAATGGGTGGTGGAATATGTCTGCGACCAGTGCACCGCCGGTCATGCTCCCTACACCGCCAAGTAGCAAACCGCTCGGACCCGCGGCCCACCATCCGCGCCGCCCAAACT
>JAEZGD010000711.1 GCA_023417165.1 Planctomycetota bacterium | reverse complement strand
ACTGGAAGTCACGCTTGCGCCGCGCCGGCCGCAGTGAGGTTACCGTTGCTCGTTGAAACCGCTGCTGAGGCTCGCTACAGCTTCTTAATCTTGATGTTGCGCAGCGCCAGCGGCAAACCATGGTCTTGGAAGCCGATCGCGCCAGTTGCAGGGCGATCTTTGAGTTTGTCGTGCTTCAGGTCGATTTCGTTGACCTTCTCGCCATTGAGCGCGATGATCAGCTTGTCGCCTTGCACCGTGATTTTGAAGTGGTTCCATTCGTTGGCGGGCTTGGCGGTGTTCTTGGTCGGCGGAATGCCCGGGATGACGCCGCCACTATCGTGGTCGGTCAGCTTGGCGTCGGCCTTCTTATCGCCCGAATCATAAATTTGCACTTCGATGCCGGTCCTCACGGGCTCTTTCACGTCACCGACATGGAAGTAGAAGCCGCTATTGCCACCTTTCTGCACCTTGTAGTCGAACTCGATTTCAAAGTCCTTGTACTCGCCATTGAGCCACAAGTAGGCGTCATAGCGCGTCCAACCCGACTCGCCGGGGCGAGGCTCAAGGGCCACGACGCCATCTTCGTTAAGCTTCCAATTTCCTGTGGTGGTCCAATGCTGCTTCAGGTCGCCACCCTTGAGTAGTTCCTTGGCTTCTTCAGCGTGGGCGGCGACGCCGAACGCCATCAGCAAGGCAGCGGTGAATAGCAGGTGGTGCAACTTCATTGAGGAATCTCCGGGTTGATGTGTCAGGCAAACCTACGTTTAAGCGAACAAGTCGGTGACCGCTTTGCCGTGGCCGTCTTCCGTAATGTAGAACGGGCGCTGTTCGATGTCGAACGCCGTTTTGGGGCTAATGCCTAAAGCGGTCACAATGGTGGCATGCAGGTCGGGAATAGAAACGGGATTCTTCGTCGTTAGCAGCGGCCGTTCGTCGGCAGTCTCGCCATACAGGAAGCCGCGTTTCATGCCGCCGCCGAACATGACTACCGAGCCCGATCCGGTGAAGTGCCGATGCAGGCCGTAGTGAATCTTCTCTTTCATGACGTCGGACTTGGCCCGCGATTGGTCCTTGGCGGTGCTGCCAGGAATGCCTTCGATCATCATGTCGCGGCTGAATTCGCTGGCGATGATCACAAGCGTTCGCTCCAGCAGTCCCTTGGCTTCCAGGTCCAGGATCAACTGCGCGATCGGCCGATCAATCTCGCTCTTTAGGCGTTTGACCGTTTCGTGGCCGTTTTCGTGTGTGTCCCAATGCACGAAGGGGACATACTCGGTAGTGACTTCGATGAAGCGAGCGCCCGACTCAATCAGGCGGCGCGCCAGCAAGCAGCCAAGTCCGAAGCGGCCGGTGTTATAAGCGTCATAGCTTTCTTTCGGCTCTTTGGTCAGGTCGAAGGCCACGCGTTCCTTGCTGCTGAGCAGGCGATGCGCGTTCTCGACTGACCGCAACAGCGATTGCTGGTGATAGTCGCTGGCGAGTTCGCCAACCGCACTGCGCTTGACCATCTCGCGGAACAGCTTTTCGCGTTGGCTGAAGCGTTCGGCGGTCATGCCGGTGGGCGGCTGCACGCTGGCGATGGCATCGCTTGGAAACGGCAAATTGAAAGGGCCGTACTCGCTGCCTAGGAAGCCGGCAGTGGTAAAGGCCTTGAGTTCTTCTTGTTCGCCAACACCTTCAAGGCGCTGACCGATGTTGATAAAGGGCGGGATCGCCGGATTCCGCGGGCCCAGCACTTTGGCGATCCACGAACCAAGGTGCGGCGCGGCCACGGTCTGTGGCGGGACATACCCGGTGTGCCAATGAAATTGGTGCCGCGAATGCAGAATGTTTCCGAGGTCCGCCACAACGTGCGAACGAATGAGCGTAGCGCGATCCATCACCTTGGCGACGTTTTCCAGGCCTTGGCTGATCTTGATGTTGTCGACCGCAGTGTCGATCGAGGGAAAAGTGCAGAGAATCTTGTCGCTGGGGACGCCGACCTCAAACGGGGTGTAGCGCTTGGGATCGAAGGTCTCGGGCGCTGCCATGCCGCCAGCCATCCACAGCAGAATACAGGCGTCAGCCTTCGCAGGGATTGGCGGGGGAGTGTCGGCAGCTGCGGCAAAACGGGGCTCGTTCATCGTCAGCGCTGCCAGAGTTGCGGCGCTCATACCATGCAGGAACTGGCGACGCGACAAGGAAGCGTAGGGGCGAGGAAGATACATAATTCGTTGCGGATAGGTTGGGCGCGATCGGTCGCACTGGAGGTGATAACGAGCGGTGATGCAGCAGTTAGCGAATCAACTGAAATTCCGGCTGCATGACGATCGCCCACAGCAAGTCGGCGACGGCGGCGGGATTTGGACGCTCGCCTAGGAACGCCTGGGCGGCTGCGTGTTCGTCTGCGGTGGGTGCGCGGCTGAAGGCTTGCCGATACAGCGAATCCACAATCTCGGCCGGTTCAGCTTGACGCTTGAGCAACTGCTCTGCACCGCGTTGTAAGGTGCTGGTCATGATCTCGCCATTGGCCAGATCGAGGGCTTGCAGGGTGGTCAAATCGTCTGGGCGTACGGTCACCACTTGCTCGCGATTGGGACGCCCTAGCGAACGTTGCAAAGCATCGGAATTCACCAGCGCAGCGCGGATGATTTTTTGCGACGCCGGCGCGCTGGCGGCAAATTCGGGCAGCTTAACCGGTGCATCGGCCTTGGTGGGACCGGCGCTGGTCAGTTGCCACACCGAATCCAAAAACTGCTCCGCGGTCAGGCGTTTGACCTGGGGACCACGAAAGACATACTCGCCGGGCGCGGGTTCATCGGCTTGTAGCGCGGCCTTGGCCTGATAAGTGCGCGAAGTCGTGATATGGGCGATCAGTTTCTTCAGGTCGTAGTCGTGTTCGACGAGGTAGCCTGCCAGGTATTCTAGCAAGGCCGCATCGAAGGGCTCGCTTTCCATCGCATCGACAGGATGCACGATGCCGCGGCCGAGCAAACGCTGCCACATGCGGTTGGCGATCGTGCGCGCAAAGCGTCCGTTGTCTACATGCGTGACCAATGCGGCCAGTTGTTCGAGACGCTGGTCTTTGGGCAGCTTGGCGTCGATCTCGCCCAACTCGGGCCACATGAACCGAGCCGTAGCGACTTCGCCAATCGCCTTATCGCAGTGATGAATCTCGAGCGGGCGATCCGCAATGACTGCCGCGAGTCCATAGGCATCGCTGAGCTTCCAGTCATCGATAAAGCTATCGTGACACGAAGCACACTTCATGTTGATGCCAAAAAAGACTTGCGAGACATTCTGCGAGAACTGTACTTCGCGCACCTGGCTGGCATTCACTCGCCCGCGCCACTGAATGCCATTGATAAAGCCGGCCGATTCGGCGCTCGGGCGAATCAACTCACGCACGAATTGGTGGTAGGGCTTGTTGTCGACGAGCGACTGATAGAGCCAGCCAGAAATCTGTTGACGTCCGCCATCGATGTAGCCTGTGCCGCGATAGTCGTTGCGCAGCAGATCGTTCCAAAAGCTCAGCCAGTGGTCTGCATAGGCGCGGCGGTCGTCCAGAAGTTGTTGCAGGAACTTCTCGCGCTTATCGGAAGCCTGGTCCGCTTGCAGAGCGCGAATCTGTTCGCTGTCGGGCAACAAGCCAATCAGATCCAGCGAAGCGCGGCGAGCGAAGGTGGCGTCGTCCGCAGCTTCGGGAAATGCCAACTTACGCTGCGCCCAATACGCGTTGGCGAGACGATCGATGGGATGGGTGAGCTCGGCTTCGGCAGGCGGCAGGCTAACTGTCTGAAGCTTGAGTGGTGCTGGTTTGGATGCGGCTTTTTCTGATGCCAAAACGGCCGAATTGGCAATGGCTGGCAAAAGGAGAAATAGACTCAAGGCAAGGCGAAATTTCGTCACGGGGGGAACCTGCAAAAAGAGAGGTACTGCAAGTGCCGCTTCATAGTAACACATGCCGCCGATGGAATCACCTTGGACGTTTTGCGGCCGTCCCGGCGCGGCGATGGTTAAACTGCGGAAAACCGGTTGTGGTTTGACTTTGGAACTCGATGGTCCGTGGTCTAGAATGGCCCGGTGGACACTTTTTTTGAAGTGCTCGCCCTGCCCCGCCTGATACCTGCCCATGATTACGCCCCTGTTGGTCCCCATTCTTGCTCACGCATTTGAAGGCATGGCCGAAGGGGTCGCCGTGGTGGCTAGTCCGTCTGGCGAGATTGTGTATGTAAATCCAGCGGCCGAACGCCTGTTTGGTTATGAACCAGGCGAACTGCTCGGGCGGCACGGCGCGCTATTGAGCGCAGAACCGCCGGACGAGAACAAGCAGCGATTTGTGAGCATTCGCCGATCGCTTGAAGCCACCGAGCGGTGGGCAGGCGAGCTGCGCGCACTTCGTAAAGATGGCAGCGAAGTGCCGCTGCGCGCACGGATCTCGACGACCACGATCGACGAGCAGGTATATCGCGTCGTTGTCTACGAAGATATTGCGGAACGCCGGCTGGCCGAGCAGGCCATGTCGCTTAACGAAACGCGGACGCGGCAGATTTTCGAAGCCGATTTGTTGGGGTTCATTGCTTGGGATCTGAGCGGCACGATTGTACAAGCGAATAATGCGTTCTTGAGAATGATCGGGTACTCCCGCGCCGACTTCGAAGCGGAAGGCATTCAATGGGAAGCGATCACGCCTGCCGAATTCCGCGCGCTCGATCTCAACGCCATTGAGCAATTGCGCCAGACGGGATGCTGCGAACATTTTGAGAAAGAGTTCTTTCGCAAGGATGGTAGTCGAGTGCCCGTTCTCATCGGGGCCAGCATGCTGGCGCCTGGCGATGATTGTGGTGTGTCGTTTGTGCTGGATATTACTCGGCGCAAAGAAGCCGAGCGCGCTGCCCTGGCGGCGCAACAGCGGTTTGAAGCGTTCATGGACAACAGCCACGCGGTGGCGTTCATGAAGGATCATCAAGGCCGCTACGTCTATATGAACCGGCGGCTTATCGAAACGTTTCCGCACATCGCCGAGTCGTGGTTTGGCAAGCGAGATATCGATCTATGGCCAGACAGTGTCGAACAGTTCCTACAGCATGATCGCGATGTGTTGCTTGCTGGTGCGCCGGTGCAAGCGATTCAGCAGATGAAAAGTTTCACAGGCGAGACGAGTCATTGGCAAGTATCGAAATTCCCCTTTCTGGATGTCTCGGGACACGCTTTTATTGGTGGTATGGCGCTTAATATTACGGATCAAGTACAAGCCAAGGCAAAACTGCAACTCGTCGAAGAGCAGGTGCGTCAATCACAGAAAATGGAAGCCGTCGGCCGCCTGGCAGGTGGCGTGGCGCATGACTTCAACAACCTGCTGACAGTCATTAACGGCTGTTCGGAATTGCTGCTCGAACAACTTTCCAAAGCGCATCCCGGTCACGCGCTGGCGAAAGAGATTCACGAAGCGGGAGCGCGCGCCGCAGCGCTAACGCGGCAACTACTAGCCTTCAGCCGCCGCCAAGTGCTGCAGCCCAAAGTGCTCGATATCAATAGCATGTTGCGGCATCTGGAACAGATTCTGCGCCGAGCGTTGGGACCTGATATCGAGATCGTCATGGAATTGGCCGCGGAACTAGGGCAGATCAAGGTCGATCCAGCGCAGCTCGACCAGGTGGTAATCAACCTGGCAGTCAATGCTCGCGATGCGATGCCTGGCGGCGGTCGTTTGACGTTAGCGACAAGTGATCTGGAGATCGTGGAAGATACTCACGATCCCGACGGTTCTTGCTTGCAAGGGCGCTATGTGCGTTTAACCGTCACTGACACTGGTCATGGCATGGACGACGCGACGCGCGCCAGCATCTTCGAGCCCTTCTTTACCACTAAGGAAGCCGGTAAGGGAACAGGCCTGGGCCTGGCGATGGTGTATGGCTTTGTGCGTCAAAGCGGCGGTCGCATCGAAGTTACCAGTCAACTGGGAAGCGGAACGCAATTCTCGATCGACTTGCCTTGCGTGAAGGAAACCGCCAGCGAGCAACCTGCGCCGCAGTCGCAGCGCCATTTGCCCCCTGGCACCGAGACCGTGATGATCGTCGAAGACGAAGAAGGGATTCGTGCTTGGACGCGGCATGTGCTGGAATCGTGTGGGTACCATGTGCTGGAAGCCAGTCATGGTCCGCAAGCAATTGCGCTGGACGAAACCTTTGAGGCGCCGATCGATTTGCTGGTCACCGATGTGGTCATGCCGCGGATGAGCGGCCGGCAAGTCGCCGAGGCATTGATACAGCGCCATCCCCATCTCAAAGTGCTATTTGTGTCGGGTTATACCGACGACGCCATTATTCGCCGGGGCATTCTGAGTGCGACGGCTGCCTTTCTGCAAAAGCCGTTTTCGGCCACGGCACTGGCTCAAAAAGTGCGCGAGATGCTGGATCTTCCAGCTAATCTTCCATGATCCGCTGGTAGGAAACCTGCGTATCATGCATGGAAAGAGGATTCTCTTGCCGCTGGTCGTTGGATTAATCCGCACAACCGGACCGGGGCTAAGTACGCGCCGCTGGCATGGTCGATAGGGCAGGTACATCCCCTTCGATACCTACCATGCAGGGAAGCGGCACATGCGACTCAACGCGCACTTTGGCTGGCTGCTAGCGTTGCTGGCGCTCGTTACGACGACGTCTGGATGCGCAACCAGTTTTCGCGAATATATCTCCAACGGTTTCAAGGTCGGGCCCAACTATTGCCCCCCTCAGGCGCCAATCTCAGACCGTTGGATTGACTACGAAGATGCGCGGGTGATTAGCGAACCGCCCGCTCACTGGGCCTGGTGGCGCGTCTTTGGCGACCCCACGTTGGACGAACTGGTCCAGACGGCGCACGACCAAAACCTGTCGCTGCGCGAAGCGGGATTCCGCGTGGAAGAAGCCCGCGCGTTGCGAGCCATCGCAGTCGGCAATCTCTTCCCACAAAACCAGACGGCCTTTGGCAGCTATCGTCGCCAGATGCTGAGCCTGGGCACCGGCATTACCGCAGGTGGTGGTGGTGGTCTGCCAGGCGCCTCGCGCTACTTCAGCGTGTGGAACACCGGTACGCAACTCGCCTGGGAACTCGACTTCTGGGGGCGTTTCCGTCGTGCGGTAGAATCGGCCGATGCACAGCTCGACGCTTCGGTCGAGAACTACGATGACGTGCTCGTGATTCTGCTGGGCGATGTGGCGAACACCTATGTCGAGATTCGCACCGTCGAAAAGCGGCTCGAATACGCCCGCGCTAACGTGGCTTCGCAGAAGGGTTCGTTGGACCTGGCTGAAAAGAAGCGCGCCGGCGGTGCTGGTAGCCGCTTGGACGTAACGCAAGCCATTACGAACGTGGCCCAGACCGAGTCGACAATTCCGCAGCTTGAAATCCAACTGCGCCAGGCGCAAAACCGCTTGTGCGTGCTAATGGGCATGCCGCCGCAAAACATCGGTCCGGTTCTCGCCCGCAATCATGGTATTCCTACTGCATCACCACAGGTGGCCGTGGGCATCCCGGCGGAACTAGTGCGTCGTCGTCCTGACGTCCGTCGTGCCGAACGCGAAGTCGCAGCGCAAAGCGCTCGCATCGGTATCGCGGAAGCCGACCTGTATCCTGCGTTCACCATCAATGGTCAGATCTTTGTGCAAGCCAGCCAGTTTGCCAACATGTTTGACTCGCAATCGGTGGGCGGCAACGTTGGTCCTTCGTTCAACTGGAACATCTTGAACTATGGCCGCATTCGCAATGCGATCGTGGCCGAAGAGGCCCGCTTCATGCAAGAAGTGGCCCAGTACCAGAACACGGTGCTGAATGCCAATCGCGAAGCTGAAGACGCCATCATCGCCTTCCTGCGTTCGCAAGAACAAGCCCAAGTTTTGAAGGTCGGCACCGACGCCGCGGAGGAATCTCGCGACCTGGTGAACGAGCTGTACCAAGGTGGCAAGGCGGACTTCAACCGTGTGTTCGTCGCCGAACTGTTCCTCTCGCAGCAACAAGATTCGCTCGCCCAGGCGGAAGGCGAAATCGCCCAAAGCCTGGTCGACATCTATCGGTCGCTGGGCGGTGGTTGGCAGTTGCGG
>JAEZGD010000053.1 GCA_023417165.1 Planctomycetota bacterium | reverse complement strand
GGCATGCGGCTCGAAAACGATTACCTGGTCACCGAGACCGGTGTCGAGAATCTCTCCAACTTCCCGATGGATCTGAAGCTGTAGAGCAGCCGATTGTTGTTTAGATCATTAACTGAGCGGGGGGCGTCAGCCCCCTGGATCATCTCAGCCACTCGATCAGACGTCGTGCTGCAGTCTGTCATGGCACTTCTAGCCGCGCGCAAGTAGATCGCGCATTCAGGGAGCTAACGCTCCTCGCTCAGGTTCGCGGAGCGCGGCTAGTTCATATGCGGATCGGGTGGCAAGCGGCTGGCGCGGAATGCCGGGGCGATGATCTCCTGACCGATGCGCGTGATCAGCCGTTCCCACAGATCGTCGCCTGTGTAGAAGACGTCGTCGTCGGTCGCTTCGACGGTTAGCCAACCTCCCTGCTGCATCTCGCGCTCGAGCTGGCCAGCGCCCCAGCCCGAATAGCCGCTGAAGAGCAGCCAAGGCTTTTCGGAAGCCGTGAGAATCTCTTGCAGGTATTGCTTGTCGGTCGCGAAATGCACTCCGGTGGCAATTTGCAATTGCGAGTACGCCAACTGCGTATGCACCACCATGAGCGGTCCCTGCACTGGCCCGCCGAGGTAGATGGGGCGTTGGCAGTCGGCGAGGTCTTTGCCAACTTCGCGCGTTAACTCGGCCACAGTGTGGCTGGTGGGCCGGTTCAGAATCAGCCCCAGCGCGCCCTCGGCGTCGTGCTGCACCATCAGCACTACCGAGCGGTAGAAGTTGGGATCGGTCAGGTGTGGCGATCCGACCAGAAAATGGCCCTGCAAGCTATCCATAAAAGCCGTGCTCCGTTCGCCCCGCAATCGCTGCGGCATTGTACCAAACCGTAGGCTATGCGTTAAAAGCGTCAAAATCGTCTCAAGTGCTACGCATCGAGAGCCGATAATCCGTCCGGAAGCGATAAGCTGCGCGGGTCCCGTAGAGTCTGCGGCCGCTAGCAAATCGCTGTCAGATCAACGTGTGGGAGACGCGGTGATGGCACGGATAGCTTACGGGATGTTGGTGGTTGTAACCTTGCTTGCCGCCAATGGTTGCGCGACATTCCATCTGACCAAATCGGACGTGACTCCTCCGGTCGAGAAAGTCGCCGAGCAATATCCGCCTGTGCCAATGGTCGCAGTCGAGTGTCATGCCTCGAACGGCAAGGTGAAAGTCGAAGAACTGCCGCTCGAAGAGGGCATGACCGTCGGCGATGCGCTCGAAAAGAGCAAAGCCAACAAGCGCTTTCGCCGCGCGACGGTCGATGTGCAGCGCACTCACAACGGCAATACGCACAAAATGCCCATCGACTTCAATAACGGCAACAATCGCGTGTCGCATTCGACCGACTACGCCCTGCATCCGCGCGATCGCGTTATGGTTCACGAAGACAGCAGCACCATCGTCGACGACCTGATGCAAAAGCTGCTGGGGACGTCGCCCAAGCGGCCCCGGCGGACCTAGTCGCCGCTACGACAAAAGTGGGGAGGTTGAGGTTGCATTTCGACGGGCGTCCGGGGACAATAACGACCGATAAACAACGTTAGATATATTCCCGCCTTGTTCGCTCACCTCCAAGCAGTTGGGGAGGCCCGCCATGCTGACGATCCTGGGCTCGAAGAATCACGGTCGCTATTGCGATGGTTTGCCGCGGCGCGATTTTCTGTCGATCGGCGGCATGTTGCTCGGCGGCCTGGCGATGCCGCAGTTGCTGCGGGCGGAAGCCGAGCCGCGCAGCCGCGGACACAAAGCGGTCATCAATATCTTTCTGCCTGGCGGTCCTCCTCACATTGATATGTGGGACCTGAAGCCAGATGCTCCTGCCGAGATCCGCGGCGAGTTCAAGCCGATCAAGACCAACGTCTCAGGCATCGAGATCTGCGAGCTGTTCCCGAAGATCGCGTCGATGATGGACAAGTTTGTTCTCATCCGTTCGCTCTCGGATTCGGCCGGCGATCATAGCGCCTATCAGTGCATGACCGGCCGCACCAAAACACAGCAGGATCCGCCTGGCGGTTGGCCGGCGCTCGGTGCGTGGGTCAGCAAAGCCAAGGGACCGGTCACCGAAGCGATTCCGCCGCACTTGTCGCTGATGTACAAGACCGGCGAAGCCCGCTGGGGCGATCCCGGCAGCGGCGGCTTCTTGGGCATGGCTCACGATCCGTTCCGCCTGGTCGGCGGCCGCGGCAGTCTTGGCAAGTCCGACAATATGGTGCTGCAAGGCATCACGCTCGATCGCCTGCAAGATCGCGATCAACTGCGTCGCTCGCTCGATACGTTCCATCGCGATGCCGATACGTTCGGCTCGATGGGAGGCATCGATACTTTCACCGAGAAAGCGCTCGGCATTTTGACGTCCTCGGCGCTGGCCGATGCGTTGGATCTATCGCAAGAAGATCCCGCGGTGGTCGCCCGTTATGGCGTCGACGATCCAGCGTTCGAACGTGATGGCGCGCCGCGCATGGTCCGCAACTTCTGCATCGCACGCCGCCTGGTCGAAGCTGGCGCGCGGGTGGTGACGCTGAACTTCACCCGCTGGGATTGGCACGGCGGCGACGGCATGAACTTTGTCCAAGCACGCAAGGATTTCCCGCTGTTGGACGTGGCGCTGTCGTCGTTGGTCGAAGACCTTGATCAGCGCGGCATGCTGAAGGATGTTTCGATTGTGGTGTGGGGCGAATTCGGCCGCACGCCCAAGCTCAACAACATGAACAGCCGCGACCACTGGCCGCAAGCCAACGCCTGCCTGATGGCTGGCGGCGGCATGCGCACCGGCCAGGTGATTGGCGCCACTAACAAGTACGCCGAGCACCCGATCGACCGGCCTGTGAAGTTCCAGGAAGTCTTCGCGACCCTTTACGCCAAAGCTGGCCTCTCGCTCAGCACGCGCGAATTCGACCTCCGCGGCCGACCCCAATATCTCGTCGACCACGGCATCGAACCGCTGAAGGAAGTGATGTAAGCGGCCGCCGAGTTGGATCTATCGGCGTTCGACGGATTCCAGAAAGACTTTCTGCCCGCGCAGTTTAAGTTCGCCAGCTTCGACCAATCGCTCGATCTCTCGGGCAATGGCGCGTCGCAATTGCGAGCCCGTCGTGCGAAATCCAAGTAATCGACTTGTGGCAACAATGACTTCGTCCGTTGATGCACCCAAGTGCCGCATTACCACTTGCGCTATTGCGGCATCAATCTCTTCGGGTGGCAACATCTCGATATTGCGAAGGCTGTTAGAGAACACAGCCTCGCGACTGCGGACTAACGAGCCTTCGCGGCCGCTCACCTGGAAGAAATTGTCGCGCTGAGAGAGGCGCCCTTGCTGAGCAGCCAATTCCAGTGCTTGCGTGACGGCTTCGATCATCTTGCCGGTCGTTCGCTGGGCTCCCCAGAAACTGGCAATCCTGCGCGCGACTTCCTCGCAATGCACCGGGCCTTCGATCTCGACAATGGCCACGGCAATCTCGGCAAGCTCCCTTCTTGGTGCTTCGTAGAGCGGGCGCGACATGTCAATCTTTCGCGCCGGAACACTGTCGAATGTGGCTTCAGTATACGGCGCCGCTAGCTCGCTGTTATCACCGTTCGTAGCTTCGTCGTCGTACTGCGGGATTGGGAATTCATCCTCCGTCTCGTCGTTGGCGACGGTGGGCATCACGGGGGCCGTGAAAGTGGTCGACTGTTCTCGCGGCAACTTCGCGAAATCAATCGCGGCGGCGAGTTGGCGGGTTTGTTCGGCCGGGTTC
>JAEZGD010000604.1 GCA_023417165.1 Planctomycetota bacterium | reverse complement strand
GGCATCAATGATCCGCTGTTGAAGAAGTGCCCCGAATGCAAGAAGCAGAAGCTGCGCCGTCTGATTGGCGCTGGCGGCGCGGTGATGTTCAAAGGCACCGGCTTCTATCAAACCGACTATCGCAGCGAAGGCTACAAGCAAAAGGCCGCTGCCGATAAGCCAAGCGACTCGAGCTCTAGCTCCAGTAGTTCCAGCAGCGAGAGCAAGCCGGCCGCGAAGCCGAAAGCGGAAAAGAAATCTGACTAGACGCTGGGGCAACCCCCAACAAAACAGCAAGCTCATTCCGTCCTGCCCAGCAGGCAGGACCTACGGTCATGCAAGTCCGTTGTCCAACCTGTGGTCGCAACTTCGACAGCGACGCATCGAAGGCGATGCCGTTCTGTAGCTCGCGTTGCAAGCAGATAGATCTGGGGCGCTGGCTTGGTGAGAAGATCGGCATTCCGGTCAAAAATCGCCCGCCTGACGACGACGAAGAATCGGATCTGCCCGAAGGCTGGCATGACGCTCAAGAGGACTAGCTGTCTTTCCTCGCGCGATTCTATGTCGGCGAGGCGACATCTCTTGCCTATGTTCCCTGCGTGCCCTTCCTGCCGGGGCCACGGCGCAACTATAATGCTCGCACTGCATTGAATCGCCACCAGGGGAGTTCTCATCATGACCGACGATCGTGGCACGCTTCGCAACATCGCTTGGCGTGATCTCTGTCCGTGGCTGGTGATCTTTCGCACCTTCTGGCTGAGCCTCTCGCTGCCACTACTGTTCCTGGCGACCGCCGGCGTGCTCTTGCAGCCCATCGGCTGGAACGTCGCCCGCATTTTTGTGAGCCAAGAGACCTTCGTCGAGCAGCCAGGGTTTGAGCGAGATCATCATCGCCTGAGCACATGGCCCAGTATCGATGCGCCCTCCAACGACTTAGTGCAAGAGCAGTTCGCGAGCAGCAGCATTCGCAGCCTGGTGCCGGTCGGCTATGGCGACTATGCAGGCGTCTTTGATCGGTTGAGCTTTCCGTTCACCGAATTATTCGATCGCCAGATCACGCTCGGCATGTTCTGCTATTACCTATTCGGCGGCCTGTGGACGCTGGGCTTGTGGGCGCTGATTGGTGGCGCGATTACGCGCGTCGCGGTGGTCTATTTAGGGTTGGAAGAACGCCTTAGCATGCGCGATGCGCTGACCTATACGGTAAAGCGCTATGGTTCGTATTTCGTCGCGCCGCTGTATCCGCTGCTGGGCGTACTGCTGCTGGCGATTCCGATTGCGCTGCTGGGCTTGCTGCTGCGGTTTGATGTGGGCGTTGTCATCGCCGGCGTGCTGTGGATCTTCGCTTTGTTAGCTGCGCTAGGCATCGCCTTCTTGGCGGTGGGCCTGTTGTTTGGCTGGCCGCTGATGTGGCCCGCGATTAGCGCCGAAAATGGCGACGCGTTTGAAGCGCTGAGCCGTTCGTTTGGATATACGTTTCAGCGGCCGTTTCACTACTTGTTCTATTTCGTCGTCTCGACGCTGTTTGCTGCGTTGTGTTGGCTGTTGGTGATTAATTTCGCCGGGCTGGTGATTGAGATGAGCTGGTGGGGTGCGACGTTTGGAGCAGGACACGAGGTCGTTAACGGCACCGTTTTTGAGCGCGTCGATGAGCTGCGTCAGATTGCCAGTCTGCCTGCGCGACCGCAGAACGTCAGCGCGTCGCTATGGGCCGGCACGCGTGTGCTCAACTTCTGGAACGGGATCGTGCTGTCGATCGCTTGGGGCTTCGCCTATAGCCTGTTTTTCTGCCTTTCGAGCACGATTTACTTGCTGTTGCGTCAAGTCGATGACGAAACCGAACTGGACGAAGTCTATATGGACGATGACGATGATCGCTTCGTCCTGCCGGAAGTCAAACGCGACGCCGCTGGCGTGCCGACGATGACACCTCCTACTGAAGCCACTCCGCCTGGGCCGGCGACACCGGATCGCCCGCTGGCCGAAGAAGAGTAGCCAACTTCTCCAACTGCCGTGCCACCCACCACGCTGCGCGCCGCATCGGTTCAGTTTCAACACGCTCCTGGCGATAAGACGCTCAATCTACAAACGATTGAGCATTTTGTCATAGCCGCAGCCGAACAACAGGTCGAGCTGCTCGCATTGAGCGAATGCTGTATTAGCGGCTATTGGCACCTGCGGCATCTTTCGCAAGCCCAAATGCTGGAACTCGCCGAGCCGGTTCCTGAGGGACCCTCGACCCACCGTTTGTTGCAGCTCGCGCGCGACTATCGCATGACAATCGGTGCAGGCTTCGTCGAACGCGACGCCGACGACCGGCTCTACAACACGTATGTGGTCGCAATGCCGGATGGCCGCTGGGCGCGGCATCGCAAACTGCATGTGTTTGTGAATCCGCACCTGACGCCAGGGCAGGACTATACCGTCTTTGAGTTGCCTGGCGGCGTCCGCGCTGGTGTCTTAATTTGCTACGACAACAACCTCGTCGAGAACGCCAGGGCGACGGCGCTGCTGGGCGCCCAAGTGCTGCTCGCGCCGCATCAGACAGGCGGCTGCAAGTCCGGCAGTCCGTTTGCGATGGGTGTAATTGATCGCGCGCTGTGGGACCGTCGGCATGAAGATCCGAACGCGATTCAAGCGGAACTCACTGGCGACAAGGGGCGCGGCTGGCTCATGCGCTGGCTGCCTGCGCGGGCGCACGACAATGGCATGTTTTTGCTGTTCGCCAATGGCGTCGGCCCCGACGACAACGAAGTGCGAACCGGCAATGCAATGATTCTGGACTGTTATGGCCGCACGCTGGCCGAAACCTGCCGTGCGGGCGACGACATGGTTGTCGCTGACCTAGACCTCACGCTCCGCGAGCGCAGCACCGGTGCCCGCTGGATTAAAGCCCGGCGGCCGGAACTGTATGCAGTTTTGACGCAGCCCACCGGCACCGAGCAATCGACGCGAAACGTGCGTTTTCAATACGATGACGATCCGGTTAATCGCGGCTAATACGGATTCGCAAATGCCCTAAGACTTCATTAAAACATCAGCAAACTTTACAACCACTCACTCGGCGGAGTAGAATCGACCGATGTCGGTAGCAGGGGCATGGGTAGCTGACCGAACGAGTGGACATGATTAATCACGGAGAGCAGCACGGCTCAGCGGAACTCATTCCGCTCGTGTACGACGAGTTACGACGTTTGGCGGCGCGCCGCTTGGCGGACGAAAAACTCGATCATACGTTAACCGCCACTTCCTTGGTGCACGAAGTTTATCTTCGCCTGGCCGGAGGCCAGTGGAGCGATCGCGCTCATTTCTTTGCCGTCGCCGCCGAGGCGATGCGCCGGGTGCTGGTTGATAACGCGCGCAAGCGGCAATCGCTTAAGCGCGGCGGTGATCGGCAGCGCGTCGATCTGGAAGATTTCTCGGCTACCTGGAACAGCCCCAGCGACGATCTGATCGTGCTCGACGACGCGTTGCGCGCGCTTGAGCTGGAACATCCGCGCAAAGCGGCCATCGTGAAACTGCGATTCTTCGCCGGGCTTTCGCTCGACCAAACGGCCGAGACCTTGGCCATCGCGCGCTCGACGGTGCAGAACGAATGGACGTATGCCAAGTGCTGGTTGCAGGTGCGCATCGAAGGCAACCCGCCGCTTTAGTAAACTTTACAGGGTGCTGCCGTGTCGACACCGCCACTCGACGAAGAAGCGATCTTCCACGCCGCCCGCGTTCTCGCCGATGCCCACGAGCGCTTAGCCTATTTGCACACTGCGTGCGTGGGCGACGAGGCCATGCTAGGCCGCGTGCAAGCCTTGCTGGAGGTCTATGATCGGCCGCAACAATGGCTGAAGACGGCGGCCATCGATCTATTAGATACGTGTATCACATCGCCGACAAGCTTACAAACGCCGCCGCAGATTGGTCCCTATCGACTGCTGGAACAAATTGGCGAAGGCGGCATGGGCGTTGTT
>JAEZGD010000517.1 GCA_023417165.1 Planctomycetota bacterium | reverse complement strand
CTGGTCGTCTCGATCGCCAAGAAGTATCGCAATCGCGGCCTCAGCTTTCTCGATCTGATTCAAGAGGGCAATACCGGCCTGATGCGTGCGGTCGATAAGTTCGAATACGCTCGCGGTTTCAAGTTCAGCACCTATGCGACGTGGTGGATTCGCCAGGCGATCACTCGCGCCATCGCCGACCAAAGCCGCACGATTCGCGTGCCGGTGCACATGATCGACACGATGAGCAAAGTACGCACGGTTACGCGTCAACTGCTGCAGGAATTGGGACGCGAACCGACGGCCGAAGAGACGGCCGCGCGGGCGGGCCTCTCGCTGGACGATACCAAGTGCATCTTAAAGATGGCGCGTCAGCCTCTTTCGCTCGACCAGCCGGTGGGCGATCACGACGACAGTTTCTTTGGCGAATTCCTCGAAGATTACCGCGACGACGATCCCTTGTACGACCACAACCAAATCGCACTGAAGCATCGCATCGAAGAAGTGATGCAAAGCCTGAATCACCGTGAACGTGAAATCCTGCGCCTGCGTTACGGCCTGGCCGATGGCTACGCCTATACGCTCGAAGAAGTCGGCAAGATCTTCAGCGTCACCCGCGAACGGGTCCGCCAGATCGAATCGAAGGCCGTCCGTAAATTGCAACAACCGTATCGCAGCCGTTCGCTGCTCGGCTTTCTCGACGGCGGCGACTTGTTAGCCAACGTGGCGGAAACGATGTAGGAGAAGGAAGTGCCAAGCGCCAAGGTCCAAGTGCCAAGGAAGGCAGGGCAGGGGCGAAGCACGAAATCCGAAAACCGAAACAAATTCGAATACCAAAATACAAAGGCTCGAAACGGAAGCATTTTCCGTTTCGAGCCTTTTATCATGAAAGCACTCGATGTTGTTTTGTGCTTTGTCTTCCTTGGCACTTGGCACTTGGCACTTGGCACTTGGCACTTGGAACTTGGAACTTGGAACTTGGAACTTCTGTCTTACGCAATCGCAGCGCGAATGCGTTTCACTAACGGATTGTCGTTGGCACCAGCGCCGCGCAGCTGGTACACGCTGGAGGCGAGGAAGCGATTGCGCCACGCAGGTGAGACGTGGAAGTAATCTTCCATCACGGCGGAGCTGAACTTGTAGTCGTGCGAGTTCGTTCCCTTGAGGAAGATCAGCAGCCGCGCGGCATCGATTAGATGATTCGCGTCGCCGCCGCTGTCCAAAAACGCCAGCATCTTGCGCGAAGCGGCGCTGCGATCGTCGGACACCGCTTGGAAGATCTCGCTGATCGCTTCCGGGCCGGATTGCTCAGGCTTGGTCGCTTCGAGCGTTAAGATATCGCCTTCGCCAATCTTGCCGCGGCCACCCATCGCCTGGCGGAACAGCGGCAGGAACGCTGCGTTCTGCAATAGCGCCAGCCGTCGCGTTTGATCGTCGGCCGCCGTGTCATAGGCGAATCGCAAGGCGTTGGTGCTTGTGACCGCGTGCAGCGCCACAATGCCTGGCTGACGCATCAGGTACTCGCCCGCGGCCAAAAACAGCGCGTCCCAAATCGACTGCGCCGCGACGCCGCGATTGAGCATTTCGACCACCTGGCGGCAGCTATCTTCTTCGCTGCCGGTGCGCAGCGTCGACAGCAAGTCTTTTACCGCGGCGTCATCCAGTTGTCCACCGTTCCAGTCGGCCTTGAGCTCTTGGGCAAGTCCCATATTACGTCGCCCCGGGCGATCGGCGTCGAGGTCGTGCTTCGCGGGATTCTTCCCTTCGTGCATCAGCAGGGCATAGACGAGCGAACGCAAGATCGGTTCGCTGTGCTGCCAGCCGATCGTCGACAGCGTGCGATAGGCATTGGCGACATAGATCGCCTTGTGACCGATCGAGCGGAAATCGCGCGAGCCATATTTGAACAGGATTTCGAACGCGTCGTTCGCGCCGCCGTAGCGAGCCATGGCCGCCGCGGCGAGATCGCCTTTCTCTTCGTCCCACTCGTCGAGGGCCGCAATGAACATCGCCCTGGCTTGCGATGGCGAGGGCAAGGCCGAAGAATCGATCGCGGCCATCGTCCAGTTGTTCTCTTGGATGTCGCGAGCTTGCGAGGCCTTGAATTCATCGATCGCCCAAAAGATGGGGAGCCAGCGATGTTCGTCCGGCGACGAGATGCTCGCCAGGTGCGCCGAGTTGACGACCAGCACCGCATGGAACTTGTGTCCCACCGAAGGACGCGGCTGCACATTGCGCACGCCAGCGAGTTGCAACGCCGCGAGTACGTCGCGATACGAAGCGCCCTCTTTGATCCTGCCCGCGACCGCTTCCAGCACTTTCTCGCGCGAGGTGTCTTCCATCAGCCGCACCAACGGCTCGATCTCGGGGCGCAACTGCACCATCTTTGGATCAGGCGTGGCTTCAGCGGCAGAAACCGGTGCTAGCTGACCAAGAAATCCCAGGTCGCCTAGGCTAACAGCTGCACCGGCGGCAGCAGCTTGCGAGAGAAACGAACGGCGAGTCGAAGCGCGGAACATGAGCAGATACCTCCGCGAGAAGGAGAGGGTCGGGGGAACTGCCATTATAGAGCTGATCGGCAGGGAAAAGCCACCGCGAACTGGGCAAACTGTCGTTCCGCTCCGCCAGCGTTTGCGATACCATTGCGGCCCCCACGTTGTGGCTGTTGTTATCTCACGCGATGGATCGATCGTGAGCCTGCTGACCCGATACATCTTGAGCGAGTTGCTAAAGGTCTTGCTGCTGACCTTAACCGGGCTGACCGTGCTCATCATGGTGGTGCTGGTCGGTTGGGAAGCGATTCGCCAAGGCCTTGGCCTGGGACCGGTGCTGCGATTGGTGCCGTACGCGCTGCCGCAATCGCTGTGCTTTTCCGTGCCCGGCACGGTGCTGTTCGCAGCCTGCATGGTGTATGGCCGGATGTCGGCCGCCAACGAGATTGTGGTGCTGAAATCGCTTGGACTCTCGCCACACAAAGCGATCATGCCAGGCGTGTGGTTAGCGCTTGGCCTCAGCTGCTTGGGCGTATTTCTCAACGACGTTGCGTTTAGCTGGGGCTATCACGGACTGCACCGCGTGGTGATTCAGTCGGCGGAAGAGATCGCTTATGGCGTGTTACGCACGCAGCGCACGTATAGCACCGATCGCTTCTCGATCAGCGTGAAAGATGTCGAAGGGAAGCAGCTATTGCGTCCGACGATTATCTTTGCCGGCGGGGCTGGCAATCAGCCAGTGACCATCACCGCGCAAGAAGCCCGCCTGGCGTCCAACTTGGAAAAGAGCACGCTCAGCATCTTCCTGACGGATGGTATCGTCGAAGTGGGCGACAAGATTTCGATGGTGTTTCCTGGCACGATCGAACGCGTGATTCCATTGGCCGATGCTTCGCGCAGAGGCGTCTCGAGCAGTCCCAGCCACATGTCGCTGCGGCAAATTCCGCAAGCGGCGCGCGATCAGCGCAAGAAGATCGCGAACCTGGAAGAAGCCCAAGCAGCGCAAGCGGCGTTCGCGCTCGCCTCGGGCGACTTCGGCGCGCTCAGCGAAGGGCATTGGCAAGGCTATCGCAGCGAAGTCGAGTGGGCCGAAGCCCATTTGAACCGCTTGCATACCGAACCGTGGCGCCGTTCGGCGAGCGGCTTTAGCTGCTTGTGCTTTATGTGCGTCGGCGCGCCGCTGGCGATTCTGCGCCGGCACGGCGACTTCATGACGAACTTCTTCTGGTGCTTCTTTCCCATCTTAATCGGCTATTATCCGCTGTTTCTCGCGTCGCTTGACTTCGCCAAAGGAGGCGACGCCCCAGCCTATATGGTATGGTCCGGCAATGTCGCCTGCCTGCTGGTCGGTGCATGGCTGATGCGCAAAGTGGTACGCCACTGAGCGAGAGGCGGTGTTGGTACTTCTGGGTAGCGGATAAACTCAGCATTCGAGCTTCGCCATTCGGATCTCTTCTCGCCCTTATGTCTCTCTTTGAGCAGGTCGAAACTTCTGGTTATGCGCTGATTGAGCGCGGGCTCTCGTCGGCGGCAGTCGCGGAACTGGCGACGAACATCGAAGCGGCGCTGGCGGCGGTTGACGATCCGGCGATCTCGCTTCGCAATCGCGCAGGCGTGTATGGTGCGCGTAACGTGCTCGAACTTTGTCCCGCCGCTTGCACCGCGTGGCGCACGCCGCCGCTGGAGCAAGCATTAACGGCGGTGCTGGGTGATGCGTTTGGCTTGGTGCGAGGGCTGTACTTTGACAAGCCGCCGCAGCGCTCGTGGTCGCTGCCGTGGCATCAGGATTTAACGATCGCGGTCACGGACCATCGCCCGTCGACGCAGTTCCGCAAGCCAACCACCAAGGCGGGCGTGCCGCATGTCGAAGCGCCGCCCGAACTACTAGCCCAGATGCTGACGTTGCGTATTCATCTGGACGACGTCACCGACGAGAATGGTCCCTTGCAAGTGCTGCCAGGCACCCATCGGTCCATCGCCGACGAGCCGCCGGCGCTTGCGCCGGTCACGATCTTCGCCAAGGCGGGCGATGTGCTGGCGATGCGTCCGCTGCTGTTTCATGCGAGCGGCGCGTCGACGCCTGGCACGGCGCGGCATCGGCGGATTTTGCATCTTGAATTCGCCGCCCAACGGGAATTGCCTGAGGGCTTCGCGTGGCAAACGTGGCTGCGATAGGC
>JAEZGD010000498.1 GCA_023417165.1 Planctomycetota bacterium | reverse complement strand
GACTTTCCCGCGATCGAAGCCGAGATGGCCAAGATCGTTAAAGCCAACGAACCGTTTGAACGCCTGGAAGAATCGCACGACAAAGCGCTGCTGATCTGCCAAGACCTGGGACAGCACTTCAAGGTCGAGCATATCAACGAAGGCCTGAAGGACCACGGCGCACTGTCGTTTTATCGCCAAGGCGAGTTCATCGACCTGTGTCGCGGCCCGCACGTGCCAGCCGCCGGCGCGATCGGCGCGTTTAAGCTGCTGAGCGTCGCGGGCGCTTACTGGAAAGGCGACCAATCCCGCGATCAGTTGCAGCGTCTGTACGCCACCGCGTTCTTCAGCAAGGAAGATCTCGACGCGCACCTGGCGATGATCGAAGAAGCCAAGAAACGCGATCACCGCACCCTCGGCAAGCAACTCGATCTGTTCACCATCAGCCCGATGGTTGGACCGGGCCTGGTACTGTGGCAGCCGAAGGGCGCGCTGATTCGACAGAACCTCGAAGCGTTCGTGCGTGACGAGCTGAAGTCGCGCGGCTATTCGCCGGTCTATACGCCGCATATCGGCTCGCTCGACCTGTATAAAACCAGCGGACACTATCCCTACTATGCCGATTCGCAATTTCCGCCGCTATTCGACCATCCGTTCGGCTGGGCGGCGAGCCAGATGCTCGACTCGGTCAACGAAGGGACTTTGGCGCGCGAGCAGTTGCTGAAGCTGTTCGAGCAGTTCATGGCGGCCGAAATGCCTGAGCAGTTGCGGCCGGATATTCGCAACTATCACAAGCTGAAGACGCCGGAAGAGCGCGTCAGCGCGATCAGCACTTGGCTGGAAGAGCGCGAGCGTTATCTGCTGAAGCCAATGAACTGCCCGCATCACATCATGATCTTCAAGAGCAAGCCGCGCAGTTATCGCGAATTGCCGATGCGCCTGGCCGAGTTCGGCAGCGTGTATCGCAACGAAAAGTCGGGCCAGCTCAACGGCATGACGCGCGTGCGCGGCTTTACTCAAGATGATGCGCACATCTTCTGCACCAACGAACAGGTCGAGGAAGAGTTCCGCCGCTGCATCGACATGACCCAGTTCGTGCTCAACACGCTGGGGCTGAAGAGCTATCGCGTGCGGCTGGGCTTCCGCGATCCCAAGAGCGACAAGTACGTCGGCAATCCGGAGGTGTGGGAACGCGCGCAAGACTCGCTGGTGCAGGTCTGTCAATCGCTGGGCATTCACGCCGAAGCCGAGGAGGGCGAAGCCGCCTTCTACGGACCAAAGGCGGACTTCGTCATCACCGATTGCATTGGTCGCGAATGGCAGCTAGGCACGGTGCAGCTCGACTACCAGTTGCCGAGCGCTTCGCGGTTTGGCCTGGAGTATGTCGGCGCGGACAATAAGCCGCACCAACCAGTGATGATCCACCGCGCGCCGTTGGGCTCGTTGGAGCGCTTCATCGGTGTGTTGATCGAGCACTTCGCGGGCGCGTTCCCGCTGTGGCTCGCGCCAGAACAGGTGCGTGTGCTAGTCGTTAGCGAGAAGTTCGAAGCTTATGCGCGCGAAGTCGAACAGCGCTTGCTGGCGGCCGGCCTGCGTGCCAGCGGCGACTATCGCAGCGAAAAGATCGGCGCGAAGATTCGCGATGCGCAACTGGAACTGATTCCGTACATGTTCGTTATTGGCGGACGTGAAGCGGAAGCAGGGCAAGTGGCGGTGCGCGATCGTATCGACGGCGACTTGGGCGCGCTGTCGGTCGACGACGCGATCCTGAAGCTGAAGGAAGAGATCGCCGCACGCACCGTGCGCAAGACCTTTGAAGGTGGCGCTGGTCTGGGCGACCGCGGTGCGAAGAACGAGTACTAACTCGTTCGCGCTTGCAAGCAAAAACCAGCCCCGGTCGCCTGACCGCGGGCTGGTTGCGTTTACAGACTTTGCCTTCAGCCGGCGTCGGGGCGCAATAGTTCGGCCATGCTGCGATCAAATTGACCGTTGGTCATGACGATATCGCAGCCGGCGGCTTGCGCGGCGGCGAGTTGTTCGGTGTAGACGTGCGGTCCGTATGCAAGCAACTTCGCGGTCGGTGCGGCCGCGCGCAGGTCAGGTACGACCTGTTCGACCTGCAGCCCCGGCAGCGTCAGATCGACAATCACCAGCGTCGGCGATTCGCCGCTGCTTTGCTTCAAGCGATCGGCCAACATGGTCGGCGACGGCGCCATGACGACGCTGTGGCCGGCGCGCTCGGCGTAACTGACCACGCGGGACGAGAACATCAAGTCGGCGGTGAGATACCAGACAGTCATTAAATCGCTTCCGGGCCTTGTTCTTTGCCCCCCAATTGCCACACGTCCTCGAGCGGCAACACAAACACTTTGCCATCGCCAATTTCGCCTTCGGGGCCGGTGCGGGCGATGTGATTAATCGCGGCGATGGTCTTTTCCAGGAAGTCGTCGTTAACCGCGATCTCGAGTGCGATCTTCCGCAGCAGCCGCGATTTGTACTCGACGCCGCGATACATGGGGCTTTGCCCACGCTGCCGGGCGTAGCCCTGAGCGTCGCAAACCGTCATTCGTTCGACCCCAATGCGCGCGAGCGACTCCTGCACCGCTTTGAGCTTGGTGGGCTGAATGATGGCCAGCAGCAGTTTCATGCCGAAAGACTCCCTAGGAATTTCTTCAACGTAGCACGGATGAGACGTTCGGGAAACCTTGGACCGCGACAGAAATCCTTTCCGCGTCCGGACTTGAGAAATTGCAGAAGTAGTATCTCATTTGTGGTATTCGCGCTGTCAGTTTTTTCCTCATAGCGGGAATAGGGCGGAAACTCTCCGGATCAAATTAGTTAGCGACCCTGTGATGGCCGCGCCGTTTGTTTCGTGAAGGAGTGCCGATCATGCGTAAGTTGTTTGCCCTGGGTTTGATGGGTGCCGCCCTGTTTGCGTTTACTGGCTGCGAAAATGCAGAAGTGAAGAAGGCGACGCACGAAGCCGAAATCAAGACCAAAGAGGCGGCCGAAAAGGCGGGCGAAGCTGCGGAAAAAGCAGGTGAAGCCGCCGAGAAGGTTGGCCACGCGACTGTCGAAGCCGGTAAAGAAACGTTCAACGAAACGAAAAAGGCAGTCGGTGAAGCCGCAGAGAAAGCGGGCGCAGAAGCCAAGGCCGCTGGCGAAGCAGCCAAAGAGGCCGTCACGCCCGACAAGCCTTAAACCATTTGCAAGGCAAATTCTACTTTTGCCCTGGCGAGTTACAGCGAATCAAACGCCGGCGGCCACGCTCATCGCGGCCGCTGGTGTTGTTTCTTGGCGCGAGCTACTCTTTGCGAAACGTCGCTAAGTCCAGTTTGCCCAGGTCATGCTTGCCGCCTGATTTCGAAGCGGGAACATCGACTTCAATCGGCGAGGTCGTTTCTGAGAACTCGCCATTAAGCAGATCGCTGCTAGGGCCCTGGTCTCGTTGATAAACCACGAGGCGATACTTGCCTGGCATGATGCCCTGGCCGGCACCGACCACAGAAAAGCTGCCGTCCTCGGCTGCCTGAGTGCTGAATGGTTCGGCTCCCGCGGCCACAGCCTCCGCTTGCGGAACCAGGATAATCTCGACACTGCCCAGCCCGACTTCGCGATTTGGTACTACCAAGGGCATATCATCCTTGACGATGACGCCCACCACCGTGACTCCTTTCGGAGGCTGGTACCCGCCCGAGCATCCGGCCAACAGGCAAATACACGCGATCACTAATACAGTTCCACAACGATAGAAAGCAAGCATGCGAGTCCTTCGACACAGACCAGAAAAGTAAAAATCCAATGGGCAACTACGGTAGCTGGACAGACTGTCCGTCGGTGCGTTCGCCCAGGTACTTAAAGATGGTTACGTCGATCGTGAATGGAAGAAAGCGGACCGAACCATCAGCCAGCGAGATGTTGAAGCCCGATGGATGCGACGAACCGAACCGACCGTCGCCGTGAGCATTGGCATCCCGCAGATCCGGCAGAGGAGCGCGGTCGGTAAATCGCATGACATCGTGATCCCAACCGCTGGAATAGCCTTCGTTATCGTCGTTTTGATACTTGCCAAGGTTTTGAATGTTCAATCGCTTTTCGCCAATCAGCAGCGTGTTGGAAGAGCCGTCAGTAATCGAGGCAAAGGTAATAGCCCCCGACGCACCCCAGGTCTGATCCTCTTTGGTCTGTACGAACGCGCCAGTATTGTTGTAATTGCTGCCGGCATAGTCCGTCTGGGCATGCGCATAGGTGCCCGAGGGGCCATACCAACTTGCCGCTGCCGACAACGCCTTTGCTTGCCGGCGCGAAGGGCAATAAAAGGCAGGCACTGCCGCACCCATGATCATGATTTGACGCTCATCATTCGTCGTTAGATTGCCGCCGGTGAAGAGGTTTAATTGTTCGATATAGGGCAGCACCTGATAGCCCCAACCCGCGCGCTGCCGGGGAGCGATTTCTGGAGTGCCGCTGGCATTGAAGTCGGGCGGATATCGATAATCATTCCCGCCCGCGGACGGAAAGTAGTTATAAGTATCGTGATGGTTATGAAACGCGAGGCCAAACTGCTTTAAGTTATTGGAGCACTGCATACGTCGCGCCGCCTCCCGCGCTGATTGCACGGCAGGTAATAGCAAAGCGACTAACACGCCAATAATGGCGATCACAACAAGCAATTCAACCAATGTAAATCCGCGACGATGAGAGGGCATAATGAACCGTTCGCAGGAGGCGTAGGAAAGAGGTAACCATAATGAGGACGTTAGCCTGACATACTAACAAATAAAGATCGATAAACAACTACTTCTACATGAGAAGTGCTGCTTTTCGATCTCTAATGCTGCTAATGTGTTACGTCAATCGATGTTCAAGCAGAATCCCCATTCTGCATGCAACAATGGGT
>JAEZGD010000675.1 GCA_023417165.1 Planctomycetota bacterium | reverse complement strand
CATCCAACCCACGCGCTCTAATTGTCGTCCTGGCGGTGCCCCTCATCAATCTTTCGCCCCTAAGGCGGTGATCAAGGGCGGGGCGGTTTATCACTCTTGATAAGCGAATCATCGGCTTTTGTTTTGGCTGCCTTTGACCGCCAGACGATTCGGACTTTGCCCGCCAGGCCTTCATCGACGGTTGTTGAGATGATGGATAAAGGCTTCCGAGAGGCTAGTAGCTTGCGAAACGCGGCTTGGGCTTGGGGCGACTCGAACGACACGCGGAGCACATGATCAATCCAGAGTTCATAGATACTCTGGAACTCTCGCAACGCTTCGTCACCAAAGCGGTCGCCGAGAATTTGCTCCATCACTCGGATTGCTTCCGCAATACTTGGCGTCGAGTAGAGCAGCACATTTCTAATCGAGGCATCTTCATCCGCCGAGTCAAACCATCGGACCGCCAGCGTGCCGCCCAGATAGTCCGTTGTCCAGAAGATCGTGTCACAATTGCGTTTGAGCGCCTCGATCTTCTCGGCAATGGCGAGCCAGATCGGAATTAAGGCGTTCTCCGCCTTGGCCGCTAGCAAGCCAAACTCTCGTCCAATCTTCTTCATCGACAAGGCGGTTTCAGATCCCTAACTCTCGGATCGGCTCGCCAAAGGGCAGGATGGGCAGAGGGCGGCCGTGGTGGTCGAGGAAGTTGTGGTGCTGGTTGATGCCGAGATGCTTTAGCACTGTGGCCCACAAATCGTTCGGCGAGAGCGGGCGATCTTGCGGATGTTCTCCTCGCTTGTTGGTGCTGCCGACAACCTGTCCGGTGGGCATGCCGCCGCCTGATACCAGCACGCTCATCGCTTGCGGCCAATGGTCGCGGCCAGGCTGCAGGACGCCGGTTTGTGTTCCCGTTTGCGTGCTGATGCGCGGCGTGCGACCGAATTCGCCAGTCACCACGATCAGGCATTTCTTATCGAGGCCGCGCGCATAAACATCTTCGATCAGTGCGGTCACCACCTGATCATAGATGGGGAAGCGGATGCGCGCGTCGTCGAAGAGATGGCAATTCACCGCGTGCGAATCCCAGTTGTACGTTCCTTGCTTCAAGAACGGCACGCCGCTGACATAGGGATTCTCAAGCACCATCGTGACAAAGCTCGCGCCGGCTTCGACCAGGCGGCGCGCCATCAGCGCCCGCATGCCCCAGGCGTGATTACCGTATCGCTCGCGCACATGCTCCGGCTCTTGCGAGAGATCGAACGCCTCGCGCGCTTTTTGGCTCGTTAGCAAGTCGACGGCGCGGCGGCCGAAGGTGTCGAGCGCGTCCATCGCGCCGCTGGCGTCGACGTCGCGCCGCAGCTTGTCGAGTCCTTGCAAGAGTTGCGTGCGGTCGTGCAGGCGATTCTCGGTGTTCTTATCGAGCGAAAGGTTCTGCACGGCAAAGCCTTTGGCCGACGGATCGCCAGGCACCATCAACGGTCCATAGGCCGGCCCGAGATACGCCGTGCCCAGACTGAACACATCGATGCCATGGCGACCGTTGTCGCAGCCGCAGATGTAGTTGGGCAGGCCGCGGTCGACGCCTTCGCGCATCTTGGCGATCATCGAACCGACGGCCGGATAATCGTTCACGAAGCCGACCGGCTCTTTCGGATCTCGCCCTGTCATGAAGCGCTTGTGTCCACCGCCATGATCGGCAAACTCGTGGGCGATGCTGCGGATTAGCGTGTACTTGTCGGCGATCTTGGCGTGCAGCGGCAGCAGTTCGCAGACCTCGATGCCGCTAACGTTCGTTTTGATCGGCCGAAACTCGCCGCGGTAATCCTCCGGCGCGTCGGGCTTCATGTCATAGGTTTCCATATGCGGCGGACCGCCAGGAAGCCAGAGAAAGATGACGGAGGTGTCGTCGTGGCCGGAGTTACGGTGCTGTTCGGCCGCTGTCGCACGGCCGGGAAACCCGTTAGCGAGCGCCAAGCTTGTGCCGGCCACCGCACCTGCCGAGAGAAAGCTGCGTCGCGCAAGGGGGCCCAGGCAATGCGAGGCAGGAGAGAGCATGGCGGCTGGCATCGAGGTGGGGCAGTTAAGATGTGAGTACCCATTTTGACCGGTTGCCCGCACCAAAAGCAAGAGCGATCAAAAATCGCTGATGCGAGGCCGGTGGTGCCGGTCATTCGTGCTTCGTCCTGGGTCATTTTCCCGATATGGGCGCGTTTCCCGCCGCTGCACTGGACTTTCATCGTCCTGCGGTTATAGTTAAGGCACTTCTGTCCTCTGTGCGTTTACATGCCATGGGATTGCTGCCAGGTCCAATGGCTTTCTGAGAGCGCCGTTTGCGCTCCGCACATTCGGGTCTGGAACCCGCGTCGCGCCGATGATGGCCGCGACTCGCGCCTTGCGAATCTTCGCCAAAAGATCGTTGCGCTGTACTTGCGCCGCGGCTTCTGTGTGCTCGCAGGCAACTACCAAGGAATATTGATGAGTTTTGAATCGTTAGGGCTCGCGCAGCCCCTGTTGCGCGCCGTGGCTGCTGAAGGCTACGAGACTCCCACGCCTATCCAAGCCCAGTCGATCCCGCACGTGATCGCCGGCAGTGACTTGCTCGGCTCGGCCCAGACCGGCACCGGCAAGACCGCTGCCTTCGCGCTGCCAGTGCTGCATCGGTTGATGGAGAACGCGCATGCTCCCAAGGGCGGGCGATTTGGCCGCCGGGTGCGCGTGCTGGTGCTCTCGCCGACGCGCGAACTGGCGCTGCAAATCAGCGAAAGCTTCGCCACCTATGGCAAGCATTCGCCCATTCGCCAGACGGTGATCTTCGGCGGCGTTAGCCAGCATCGTCAGGTGCGCGCGCTGCAGCATGGCGTGGATGTCGTCGTGGCCACGCCAGGGCGTTTGGTCGACCTGATGCACCAAGGCTTTGTCGATCTCAGCTCGATCGAGATCTTTATCTTGGACGAAGCCGATCGCATGTTGGACATTGGCTTCTTGCCAGATATTCGCCGCGTGATCGCGCAGTTGCCGAAGGAACGCCAAACGCTGTTCTTCTCGGCCACGATGCCCGATGCCGTCAAGGACCTGGCGAACTCGATCCTGAGCAATCCGGTGCGCGTCGCCATCGCCCCCGCGAAGGTGACGACCGAGCTGATCGATCAATCGGTGTATCACGTCCCGCAAAAGCATAAGATCGACTTGCTCGCCGGCTTTTTGACGACGCAAGAGATTGGCCGCACGGTTGTGTTTACACGCACCAAGCACGGTGCCGATCGCGTCGCGAAGCAGTTGGCTGCCCAAGGCATCAAGGCCGAAGCGATTCACGGCAACAAGAGCCAGAACGCCCGGCAAAAGACGCTGGAAGGCTTCAAGCGGAATCGCGTGCAAGTGCTGGTCGCCACCGACCTGGCGGCGCGCGGCATCGACATCGACGGCATTTCGCACGTCTTTAACTATGACCTGCCGCACGATCCGGAAACCTATGTGCACCGCATCGGCCGCACGGGTCGCGCCGGCGCCAGCGGCGTGGCGATCGCCTTTTGCGATGGCGAAGAACGCAAGCATCTGCGTGCGATCGAGAACCTGACCAAGAAGCCGCTCAAGGTCGAGCGCCAACTGCCTGAAGGGCTGAGCGGCATTCCGCTGGTGGCCGCTAATGAGCATCGTCCCAGCGAACGCCCGGCGCGTCCGGCACGTCGTCAACCACGTTCGCAGCGTGGCGCAAGCTCGCAGAATGGCGCCCAGCACGGTGGCCGTCCGCACGGCAAGCCGTTCGGTCATAGCGGCGCCAAGAAGAAGCGTCCCTTCGCTGGCAAACGCTAACCACGATTGCCATGAGCCGGCGGCTCGTGGGATCTGACAAATAGAGCTGAAAGCCTCGCTTTCAGCGAGATTTCGGGCCTTTTGGATCGACGTGACCATGCAAGTGGTCACGCGATGCAAAAGGCCCGTTGTCGTTGATATCGCACCAGCGGCTCAGCCAATCTTGAGCAACCGGCAGGCTTCTTCATAGCCGGGGGCGCGGCCAGAGGGGCGGTCTTTGGCGTCGAGGCCATAGCTGCTGGCGGTCACGCGGGCGAGAGCGGCCAGTTGCCGCCAGCGGAAGGCGGGACGCGTGGTGGCGAACTCCTCGGTGACGGTGCGATAGTACTTCTCACTGTGCAAGCGGCCATCTTCGCTGATCGCATATTTCAGCAGCACATCAAAGGCGGGACGCTCCGCGTGTCCGAGCATTCCGTAACGCGTCACCAGCGCGCACGCGGTCAGTTGCTCGCGGTGACGAATCGCACTGTCGAGCGCTTCGAGCAGCGCCGCGGCGTCCTGTTGCTTGATCGCAGCCAATTGCTCGGCATGCGGGTAGGGAGCGTCCAACAGCGCTGGCGGTTGTTGGCTGCTGCCCCAGCGGGCGCTGCTGGCGACATTCGCCGCGGCGAGCATCAAGCCAGCCGCCTGCTGACGAGCATCGCAAACTCGCAGCATATTGCGCCAGGCGTTCGTCGCATCGGAAGCATGCACACCCATCGAATCGCCGTGCGTGCGCTGGCCATAGTTCGGCGAGGTCTCGGCCTGTCGCAGGATGAGGGCATTCGATGCCAGCGAGATGGCTTCTCCAATCTGTTGCGGATCAAAGCCTTCCGCCAAAGCGATTGCGGCGGCTTCCGCGGCTTGCTCATCCGTAGCGGACAGCAGCATCGTTGAGAATTTCTCGATCCATGCATCGTCGGCATTGCGCGTCGGCGTCGTGCGCGGCGCGAGTAGCTTGTGTGTTTCCAAAAGCTTCGGCACAAGCGCTCGACGACGCGTGAGTTCCTTCGCGCGGGCATCATTGTTGGGAACCGCTTGCTGCGCGCACTTGCGCACCGATTGGCGCAGCATCGTCAATGCATGTTCGGGACCAGTCAATTCCAGCATCGCATACGCGCGCCACGGCAGCACGACCGTGTGCACGTCGTGATTGTCTTCCACCCCGCGTAGCGCCGCTTGCAGCGCCTCCAGCGGCGTACCGGCGCGCAAGATGGCTTGCAGTTGGCGCTCGGCCAGTTGCTTGTCGCCGGCGTCGATGGCCGCTTGGATTTGTTCGGCTTTTGCAGTGAGCGTCGCGTCATCGCTGGCCAGCGGCGTCAGCGTATCGTGCTGGGCGGCACTGCTCTCTTGCAGGAAGGCGCTGTTGCGATACAGGACCTTCAAGATCGGCAGCGCCTGGCGATCGCGCGGCAATTCGGCCGCCATTTGATAAGCGGGAACGAGCGCCATGAACGTATGGAAGCCGCCATAGTGCTCGCCGCCAAACGCGCGGGCATTCGCGAGTGCCGCGGCCGCCGTGAGCGACTTCAGTTCCAGTCCGTCGCGCAACCGTTCGACCACTAGCGGTAGCAGTTTGTCAGGCGGCGTCTCTTGCAAGAGCGAGACGAGCGGTTCGAGCTTGTCGAACGTCAGTCGTTGTGATGGCTCCTCGGCCAAGACTGGCGACAGGCCCGATTCGATGGCGAGGGACGCACCCAAGCTGGCGACCAGCATTCCACGACCAACTTCGGCCAGAAACTCGCGACGAGAACGACGCATGGCGACCTCCAAGAGAGAGAGGGAGAGGCTTCGCGGCGACCGTCATTGTCGAGCGTGGCGGCGGAGATTGCAAATTGCCGCCCGGCAAAGCGCGCAAGAGGGCGAGCAGACTCGCCGGCGCGCTCAAGAAACACCAACGCCTCTGAGGTTGCTCAGAGGCGTCGTTGACTGCTAGGCAAAGATCGGGCCTTAGATGCCTTCGATCTTGCTGATCCGCACGCGGGTGTACAGCTGGCGGTGGCCAGTACGCTTGCGGAAGTTCTTGCGGCGGCGGAACTTCTGGATATAGATCTTCTCGCCCTTCTGCGGGCCGATGACTTCGGCCGAGACCAACGCGCCATCCACGTTCGGGGCGCCCAGCTTCACGCTGCCGCCATTGGAAACGCACAGCACGCGGTCGAGCTTCAGCGTCTCGCCACTGGCCACATCGCGATAGTCGAGGTCCAGAATCTGGCCTTCGCTGACCTTATACTGCCGGCCGCCATCGATGAAAATCGCGTACATCGTCGTCACCTGAACCTGTCTATTTTGTCGAATTCCGGCAGCCGCCGGGCAATGGGCATTACAAGCCTGGATAGCCGATTATCGGCCATACCGTGGAAACTCCTAAATGTAACGGAGTAAACCGACCGCGCGAAGGGCCTTTTTGGTAGTTCTGGCGAACGGTGCGGGCAGTCGGTCCGGCTGGGCGGGCAGGGCGACGGATCGAAGCCCCCCGCGGCGGCGTAGTCCAGAAAACGAAACTGCATGCAGTCTCGCTCGGCCGCAGGGGACCGGCGTCATAGTTTGATCACAAAGGCTTGCCCGGTCGGCAGTTCGATCAACGACTCCGGCTTGTCCGCGAAGAATTCGAGCGCCGCTTGGCGAGCACCGGGGCAGTCGATAAAGCCGTGGTCGTCAAACAGCAGAATGCCGCGCGGAACCACCCGCTGGTAGAGGAACTCGAGGCTGTCCCGCGTCGGCTCGTACAGGTCGACATCAAGATGCACGAAGCGGAAGCGATGATTCGCGAAGGGGGGGAAAGTCTCGGGAATCCAGCCTTTCACCGGCGTGCAAACAGGAAAGTCGGCCAGGAATGCCGCGGTTTCGTGCAGTTCGTGGCGCAGTTTGCCTTGGTGCCAGTGTTGGTGGCCGTTGGCCATGCGGTCGGCCTCGATGGGGGCCGAGACGCCCTCGAACGAGTCGAACGCCAGGTGACGCTCGTCGGGGGCGTAGGTCCCTTCCAGCACTTTGCAGATCAGCGCCGAGCCGACGCCGCCCGCCACGCCGCATTCGGCTGTCGAGCCGGGCAGCGAGCGCACCGCGCGAGCCATCTCAATCAACACCAGCCGCCGATCGAGCAGTCGCGTCCCGCCGCGGCCGTCGCGCTCGATCCAGGGACGAAACTCGTCGATCCATGCGGGCTGCGCGATCCAGCGGATGCGCGGCTTATAGTAAAAACGCCGGTCGATGCGCTTGATCTGATCGCCGACGAACCGCGCGAGCGGACGAACGCTTCGTTTTAAAGCACGCGAGAGCGATTGCGTCGCAGCCATGATGAATGCCTCATGCGGGTGGGTGACGCGGCATGATAGCGAGGCGACTGGCTTGCGAGAATGTCAGTTTTTGACGTCGCCTGGCGATGTCGCCAGCTGATAGCAGGCCATCTCTTCGCCATTGCGCACATACAGACGCGAGCCGACCAGCACCGGATGGTTCCACGTCTTGCTCGCCACCAACGGCGCGCGGGCGAGTTCGACATGCTGCTTTGGATTGGGTTCCAGCAACACGCCTTCGCCTGTTTCGCTCAGCACTAGCAATAGCGGTTGATCGGCCAGCAGCAGCACTTGGCCATGGCCATAGCGTCCCCTCTTCCACGTGCGCTGGCCCGTGGCGAGATTGATGCACGCAAAGATGTTGCCATCGAAGCCATACAAGTGGCCGTCGTGGACAACAAAGTCATTGAAGTCGGGCTGAAACTTCGTCGTGGTCCAAGCTTCGGTGGCGGTCCACGATTGCTCACCGGGTTGCAGTTGGATGCGTGCCGTGCCGGCGCTCTCGCCACAACCATAAACCAGTTCGGTAGCGCTAATGAACTGCGGCTGCGTCACACGCGCTACGCCTTTGGCTTCCCAGGCATGTTGCCACGCGATCTCGCCCGTCGCAGGACGCAAGGCGGTGAGTCCTTGATCGGTGACAATCAAGAAGAATGTCTCCTCGCCCAGCTTGGCAAGCTGAAGCGAGCTGTAACTTAACTCGCCGACATTCGCAGTCCAAGCGCGCTCGCCGTCGTTGGCACGATAGGCGGCGACGCTGTGCTCTTTGCCGCCCGTGAAGACCACGACATGCTCTTCAGCTACCAAAGGCGAACTGGCGAAGCCCCACTGTGGCGGCTTTACGCCGAGGTCTGCCTTCACATCGACATCCCACACACGCTGACCGGTAACGGCATCGAGGCAATTGAGATTGCCGTTGCCGCCGAACGCATAGATCCGCCCGTCGGTAAATGTCGGTGTCGCACGTGGGCCTGCGCCAGCGACGATTTCGCTGAAGCGCGCGGTATCGAAGTGGGTCC
>JAEZGD010000447.1 GCA_023417165.1 Planctomycetota bacterium | reverse complement strand
GTGTAAGGACGTTCCGCGGCGGTGCCGAGCCACAAATTCCAATCGAGGCTTTCGGGCGGCGCTTGTTGAGTCGTGAAGGCCGGGCCATCGTAGCCCCAATTCTTGCTCGACCACGCATAGACATGGCTCACCTTGCCGATCGCGCCGTCTTGAATGATGCGAACCGCACGGCGATAAGGACTCGACGAGTGAACTTGAATGCCCATCTGCGTCGCCACTTTGCGCTTCTCGGCCGCCAAGCGCAACTGGCGAGCTTCATAGATCTGGTGCGTCAGCGGCTTTTGGCTATAGACCGGCTTGTTCGCATTGAGCGCGGTCATTGCGGCCGGTGCGTGCGTGTGGTCGGGAGTCGAAACCACCACAGCATCGAGCGAATCGCCCATCTGCGAAATCATCTCGCGATAGTCGCGAAACACCTTGGCATTGGGAAAGCGGGCCTTGGTCTTTTCGAGCGTGTTGAGATCGACGTCGCACAGCGCCGCGACTTCGACTTTCGCATGTGACGAGATCGAGCCGAGATCGGCGCCGCCCATGCCGCCCACGCCGACATGGCCGGTACGCAGCTTGCCATTGGCAGACACTGCGCGGGCCGCAGCAGGCAACACCGACAGGGCCAGACCAGCGGCACCTGCCTGCAAGATCTGACGACGTGAAAGAGACAACAACATGGCGGGGACTCCCAAGCAAGGCAGGAATGAATGACCAAGAAGCAATCACGACCGGAGAGGCGTTTCCAAGGTAACAAGGGCGCGCGCGCATTGCTAGATTGAGGGCTGCTGCCGCCGGAACGGAATTTCGCGCGATTCCGCACTGCCCCAGCCCCGCTTTCACCTGTCTGCCTGGTCCCCACGTGGCGCGTGAAAACCCTTATATTGGTACCTCCACCGCCTGCGTCGCGGCTGGTTCTCATGGTATCCGCGCTGGCTGGTCTCACCTCTGATCATGACGACAGAAGCTCCTTCCCCCCCTACATTTCGTAGTTGGCTGTTCCGCACCGTTCCCGCGTTCGATTCGCTGCGCACCTATTCGAGTGAGACGTTCCGGCGCGACATGGTGGGGGGGCTGACCGTAGCCGCGGTGGCGGTTCCGCAAGCGATGGCGTACGCCAGCATTGTCGGCCTGCCAGTGCAGTATGGCCTCTATACGGCCATCGTCATGACGGCGGTCGGCGCGCTGTTCGATTCGTCGAAGCAATTGATTAACGGTCCCACCAACGCCATTTCCATTGCGGTCCTCAGTGCGCTGGGAGCCGTGGGGCTCGCCAGTCCCGAGGTGGCGATCGAAGCCAAAATCGCCGCCGCCGTGCTGCTGGCTTTCATGATCGGCGTGATTCAAACCGGCATCGCGCTGATGCGGCTGGGCGATTTGACACGTTACATCTCGCACGCGGTAATTGTCGGCTTTACCGCCGGCGCGGCCCTGCTGTTGGTTCTCGATCAAATCAAGAACCTGCTCGGCCTGCGTTCGCAAGGCGATCCTCACGATCACTTCTTAGCACGCTTGTGGCACACGTTAAGCGCTGGCGGACCGGTCCATACCGAGACCATTGCCATCGGTGCGGGCACCATTGTCTTTGTGCTGGCGGTCGGCTGGATCAATCGCAGATTGAAATGGCGTTTGCCAGAACTGCTGCTCGGCGTGTCACTGGCGGCGGCGATTGTGTGGTGGTTTGGACTGCATGAACCGCCCCTCAGCGAGCCAGGACAAGTCGCGAAGCCGGTCGCCGTCATTGGCGAGATTCCGCGCACACTACCTTCGTTTGTGCCACCCCAAATTGATTGGAATCTCGCGCGGCAACTCTCTGGCAGTGCGCTGGCAATTGCGATCCTGGGCTTACTAGAAGCCATGGCGATGGCCAAGGCCATTGCAGCGCGTACGCACCAAAAGCTGGACATGAACCAACAGTGCCTCAGCGAGGGACTGGCGAATACCGTGGGCAGCTTTTTTCAGTGCTATGCCGGCTCGGGCTCGCTGACGCGTTCGGCGATCAACCATCAAGCCGGCGGAGCCACGCAGTGGTCGGGCGTGATCTCGGCAATTGCGGTCGCGATCACCATGTTGATCTTCGCGCCGTTTGCGCAATACGTCCCGCGCGCCGCGCTGGCCGGAGTGTTGATGATCTCGGCGTTTCGCATGGTCGATTCGCACAAGCTGGCGTATCACCTGCGCGTCACGCGCATGGATGCCGCGATTGTCATTGCGACAGCGGTAGCGGCTGTCGCGATCTCGGTCGAATTCTGCATTTTGATTGGCGTGTTCCTCTCGTTCTTAATTTATCTGCCGCGCGCCGCAACGATTACGGCTACGCAATTGGTCGCCACGCCGGAACATGTCATTCGCGAGCGGCGTCCTGGCGACGCGTCGTGCAATCGCTTGCTGATCTATAACTTTGAAGGCGAGCTGTTCTTTGGTTCGGCTCCCGATTTCGAGAACCAACTCGCACAGATTGAGCAGCAAGCGGTCAATGGCGTCAAAGTCGTGGTGATGCGATTGAAGAACGCCCGCAACCTCGATGGTGTGTGCCTTGACCTGCTCATCAGCTTTATCAACCGACTTGAAGCACAGCAGATAACGGTCCTGCTGTGTGGCGTGCGGCCCGCCACGATGGTGGTGCTGCAGAACGCCGGCTTGCATGAGCGGCTCGGCCCCCAGCAGATTTTTCCGGAGCGGGCCGCCGATTGGTCGAGCACCACCGCCGCTATCGCTTGCGCCTATGAAATCCTGGGCGAGGACACCTGTGCGACCTGTCCATCGCGGCCCGCGTGGGATGCCGGGCCCTGGTATTCGATGATCTAGCCAAGCCGTCTGGTAGTGGCGTGATATAATAGTTCTGGATCGTGGTTAATGATTGCGTACTAGTGTGGCGAACGAGGTTATTTTGTCCCCCATTCTGCAGCGTGAACGAGAACTGAAACAGTTGCAGCAGCGCGACTACAACGCGTTTTGCAGCTTGTATCAAGCCAGTGTTGAAGCCACAGGCGTACCCCCCCGCGGTGAGCCCACGGTCGCCCAGATGATTGCCGCAATCCTGGATCACGAGTTCCCAGCGCCGATGAGCGACGAGGAGTTCGTACTCGCCAAGTACCCGCAAGCAGTACTTTATCCGCTCAAGCCTTCGTTGCTGGCAAGCGAGCGCTGGTGGATCCGCAAAAGCAGCGACTATAGCGCAGGCCAATTGGCGCAGCAGGCCGAATCGAAGGCGGCCGCCTGGGCGATGGCGGCCGCAGCCATTCGCAGCGGCGACGACACCTTGGCGGATGCCCCGTCATCTGCCCTGCCTAAAGAACAACGCACCGGCCGCCTGCCACGATATCGCAAGCGGCGTCCGCTGACGCGGACGAATCATCCGCCTCAGGACGATCAGAACGAAGCGGATGATGCTTCGTAACGAGGTGCGTTACTTGCCAACCCATTGAGGCGCGGGTTCAATCTGCGGCGCGGGCTCGCCGCCAGCATCTTTGCGTCCGCTGCCTTCCAGGCGACTGATGACGCGCACCGTCATGTCGTGATCGCAAGCGATCTGGCAGCTCAGGCGCACCCCAGTTACGCCGCGCGCCGCCAGCACATCGCGCTCGGCCGCAGTCATTTGCTCAGGCTCGCCTGCCACAAACTCGACACGACAAGTCGTGCAGCGCGCGTGCCCACCGCAAGCATGCAACTGGTCGACGCCGGCATCTTGCGTCAGCGCCAAGACCAGTCGCTTTCCTGGAGAGACTTCGTATTCGCCGCGGCCTTCAACAGTCAGCTTGGGCATGAGCAGATATTCCTTTGCAAGAGTTCCGAGAGGTGCCGCCGCATTGTTCCAAGCGTAACACGACCTGACAAGACGTAGACCTGCCGTCGCGCTAGGTTGCTTCGCCTAGCTCGTCGGTAGCAGGAGTGTCGTCGAAGCGCTTCAGCCACGCGTCGTAGACGAAGGTTCCAAATGGCAGCACCGACGCCAGCAACGAGACGGCCGCAAAACCCAGCGACCACCAGCGGCGCCGGAACATGACTTCGAGCACGAAGATCAGAAACAGAATAAACAGGCCGCCGTGGATCGCGCCGGTGACTTCCACCGCTTGCGGATAACCTGCGAAGTACTTCAGCGGCATTGCAATGCCCAGTAGCACCAGATAGGACAGGCCTTCCAGCACGCCTACCAAGCGCAGCCGGCGAATGGGCGATGTAAACATAACAGCAGTAGCACTCGCGCTAGCGCAAGCAAAAGGTGGGTTCGCCCAGCGGCGACAAGGAAAGTGCCTCCAGTATGCCAGACAAGCACCTGGCCGACCAGCATCCCGCGGCTGGTTCCAACGACATGGGCGACAACTACAATGGACGCTGCTTCGCCCTCACGGGCTAAGCTTCCCACCCATTCGCCCGCTCTCGAAAGCTACTCATGCCTGCGAATATCTACTCCCTTTCGTCTTGGCTAGTCGCGCTAGCGCTGTTGCTTCCCGTCACATTGTTCGCTGACGACGCAGCGACTGCGTTCCCTGGCCGCACGAGTCAGTGGCATGGTTTTACGCGTTACGACTTTGAAGTCGATGGTCGGCCGGTGCTGGTGGTGACGCCGAAAACGCCTGCCAAGGGGAAGCCCTGGGCGTGGCATGGCGAGTTCTTTGGTCACAAGCCCGCGCCGGATATCGAGTTGCTCAAGCGTGGTTTTCATATCGTCTACATGAGCGTGCCCGACATGCTCGGCAGCCCGCAGGCGGTCAAGCACTGGAATGCGTTCTATGTCGAACTGACCGACAAGCATGGTCTCGCGAAGAAGGCGGCGCTCGTTGGACTCAGTCGCGGCGGACTGTATTGCTACAACTGGGCGGCGGCGAATCCCGAACAAGTCGCTTGCATTTACGCCGATGCGCCGGTCTGCGACTTCAAAAGCTGGCCAGGCGGTAAGGGCAAAGG
>JAEZGD010000438.1 GCA_023417165.1 Planctomycetota bacterium | reverse complement strand
TTCGGTGGCCGCCGGAGGATCGGCTTTGGGTTCTTGCGACCAGGCAGCGGGGGCGGTTAACGCCAACGCGCCGCACACCAGCCCATAGGCAAAACGTTTCAGCATGCGAAGAAACTCCAGGCGGGATCCGGATGAAGGTTGAAGGCAGATGCACGACCTGGGGGGAGCCCCCTCGGTCGATGGCGGCCACTAGATTAGCATACGAGCAGAGCCGTGCGGAAGCGGACCTTCTCTTGTATACGACTGGGAGCGCGGCGAGGTTCGCCAACGCTACCCAGTTTGACGCCTCTAATGCTGGAAACGATCTCATGGGTAAACGCCGCGCTGCTCCTCGCCCTGCTGCAGACGATACCGCCCCCACCAAGTTGCGCATCATTGGCGGCAATTGGCGTGGGCGAGCCATCGAGTACTCTGGCGATTTGCGCACGCGCCCCATGAAGGATCGCGTGCGTGAAGCGGTCTTCAACCTGGTCGGGCCAAGCGTCAAAGGGACGCACGCTATTGACCTGTTTGCGGGAACCGGCGCGCTGGCATTGGAAGCGCTCAGCCGCGGCGCGGCCGGGGCGACGTTTATTGAGCGACACATGCCGACCGCCAAACTCATCAGCACCAACATCGCCACACTGGGTGCCACCGAGATCACGGAAGTGGTCTCGGTCAGCGCGTTTGTGTGGGGTAAGAAGCATCCGGCCTTGGACGCGGTTCGGCCCTGGCTGGTGCTATGTTCGCCGCCCTTTTCGTTCTATGTCGAACGGCGTGACGAAATGCTCGATCTGATCGAGCGTCTGTGGCGCGAGGCACCGCCCGGCAGCATCTTTGTGCTGGAATCGGACGCGAGCTATGACTTCACCGGATTACCCGCCGATAGCGAGTGGGATGTGCGCAGCTATTCGCCGGCGATGGTGGGAATTGCGCGCAAGCAATGAGATGCCCGAGCGGGAATGGTATACTTAGACGGGAGCCAGCGAAGTCTGCCGGGAGGACAATTCATGTCGCACGTTGTCAGTGAACTTGTCGCTCAGATCGAGCAGCTAACACCAGGCGACCAATGTCAATTGCTGCGCCATCTACTCGATCGAATCGGTGCTCCAACCAATCCGGCTTGGGAAGATGCCTGGGCAGAAGAACTTGCGCAGCGTCAGCAAGACATTGATGCTGGCCGAGTTCAACCGCTCGCTGGACCGGAAGCCCTGCAACGCCTGCTCGAAGAGCGATCGTGAAACCCTTTACGATTGATCCACGGGCGGTCGACGATCTCGCCGAGGCGATGGAGTGGTATCGCGAACATGGCGATGATCTGGATCTGCGGCTGCATACGGATGTCCGCGGGACGATCGACAAGATCTGCGAACATCCGGAACATGGCCAACGTTATCAACGTACCCGCTATCTTTTTCGCAGGACTGCCATCTTTCCGTACTTGGTTATCTACGAAGACCGGCCGCAAGACGTCTTCGTGATTGCCATTGCTCACGAGCGGCGCAACCCCCGCTATTGGAAACGTCGCACCTAACCATGGACATTCAAAACATTCATCGCGTGCCAGCCTTCACCACGAAAGACGGTTCCGAGATTCGCGAATTGCTGGCGCATCGCAATAGTTGCATTCAAAAGCAAAGTCTGGCCGAAGCGCGCTTGCCGCCAGGCGGTCGGACGATGCCACATTATCATCCGCAGACGGAAGAGATCTATTACATCTTGGAAGGCACGGCGCGGATGACGATTGGCGAGGAAACCTGCGAGGTCGGTCCAGGCGATGCGATCGCGATTCCGCCGGGCGAGGTGCATACGATCACCAATACTGGCGACATCACGCTAAAGTTCCTGTGCTGCTGCGCGCCGGCGTATGAACACACGGATACCGTGCTGCTCGACGAAGCGGCCCCCGCCTAGCGAGGTGAAGCTTGAAAGCCATGCCGCTCGAGCAATTCGAATAGCTCGCGAATGTGCTCGCGATCACGCGTCTCGACCGTACACAACACGTTGACGGCGCTAAAATCGAGCCCCGCGAAGATCCGGTCGTGCGTGACCTCGACAATGCTGGCGTCTGCTTCCGAAATCAAACTCGCCAGTTGCGCCAGTCCGCCGGGGCGATCGCTAATCCGCGTCGAAAAGCGAATCAATCGCCCATCGGCGACCAGCCCAATTTCGATCAGACGCTGCAGCACGTTCAGGTCCACATTGCCGCCCGCCAGCACCAGTACGACACGCTTGCCCGCCAAATTCTTGAGCTTGCCTGTGAGTAGTGCGGCAAGCGGCGTAGCGCCGGCGCCTTCGACGACCGCCTTTTCCAGTTCCATCAATCGCAAGATCGCCAAGGCAATGTGATGCTCATCGACTTGCAGCGCGCGATCGACATACTTGCGTGAGATGGCGAACGCCAGGTCACCCAGCTTGGGAATCGCCAGACCATCAGCCAACGTGGGCGAGGATTCGACTTCACTCGGTTGTCCCGTTTCCAGGGCGGCCGTAAAGCTAGGCATCGCAGCCGACTCGACGCCGATTACCTGGACATCGGGCCGCAGACTTTTAATCGCCAGGCTAACGCCGGCAATCAATCCGCCGCCGCCGACCGGGACGATGATCGCATCCATATTGGGGACTTGTTCGATCACTTCCAGGCCCAGCGTCCCCTGCCCTGCAATCACAGCCGGGTCGTCATAGCCATGCACATACGTCAGGCCCTCGCTCGCCACATGCTGGTCAGCATGGCGACGCGCGGCAGCGAAGCTATCGCCGGCGAGAATTACGCGCGCGCCCAGCTTCTTGCAATTTTGGCGTTTGATCAGCGGCGCGAACTCAGGCATCACTACCGTGACGGGAATGCCTAATAAGTCGCCATGATAGGCGAGCGCCTGCGCGTGGTTGCCGGCGCTTGCGGCAATCACTCCGCGTTTGCGCGCGGCATCATCCAACAACAGCAAGGCATTGCGCGCGCCACGTTCTTTGAAGCTGCCGGTGCGTTGCAAGTATTCGAGTTTGCAGTAGACTTCCGCTCCGCAAAGTTCCGAGAGCGGAATTGACTTCAAGCAGGGCGTTTGCTGCACACCATCGGCAATCCGTTGGCGCGCGGCGGTAATGTCATCAATCGACAGCATAGACACATAACTCCTGGCGACTAAATCCTACGCCAAGACAGAATCAACGAAAGCTTTGCCGCACTTCTTCGCGATGCAAAACAAAAAGAGCCCAAATGCCCGTGGGAACGCCGAGCAAGCAACAGGGACCAACACAAGGAATGGCAGCCAAGACTGCCGTGCCATAGGCATACTTATAGTTGCGCAACTGCAGCATCTGAATGCCGCCCCACAGGACTGCCACGCTGACGAGTGCTAACAACACGTCCCAGCACAGGCGGACGGTGGTCGTAGTCTCTTTGCTGATGCCCGCGGGTTGGCGCATCTGGGCCGCAGCACCGCTAGCAATCAGCCAGATATCAAAACCAATGGCGGGAATCATCAAAAGCAGACACAAGCACGATACAACAATCAGCGAGATTGCAGGCCACCGCACCGCGTCGTGAGAGTCGTAGGAAGCTTGTAGCGGCGGCGGCGAATGATACGGATTACTATCCATCAGCGGCAAATCCCTATGGGCGTGCGACAATCGTACGACGATAGCACACACCCACCAGGCCTGCCAGTTAAGAGCGAGGCATTCCGCACGTTCACTTCCTTGGCACCACGATCTGATACGCGCCCGAGAAGGGGCCATAAGGCGAACTGCTGATGCCATGCTGCGTGCTGCCCGCGAAGATCGGCGGTGGAGCCACAATCGTCACGCGCACGACGCCTGTCTCGCCCATCTTCAAAACGCCAGCATGCACGGCCGCCATCGCCAGCGTGGAATCCGACGTATAGATGCCCGTGCCCCAAATGAAACTATCCCCTCGACCAGTGACGCGATAGGCAAATGTTTTGCCAACCTCGGAGCGGACACCGTTCAGCGTGCCTGGATCAGGCTCGACGCTGGCCACATCTTCGATTGCGGGCGCAGATTTCGCAGAACGCATGACCAGCACGTCGCTAAGCTTCATTTGCTGGAGACCAAACTGTGCGGTATCGACCGAGAACGCCGCGTCGTGAATCTTGCCAGAGATTTTCGAGTGCCCCGTCGTCACCACGTCATAGTCACGCACCACCAACTTGTCAGCCGGGAGCGAACCTCGCAACTTGACGACCATCTCTTGCGCACGCTGGGCGATTTCCAGGTCGGCATGTTTGGTCGCTAGGACCAGCGCGGGAAAGGCCTTCTCGCGCAGTTTTACCAACTCGTTATGAGCGGCTTCGCGAGTCGCGAAATCGACGCTGCCCAAGGCGAAGATTGCTTCGTCGATCTTTTTGCTGACGCTCGGCGGCATGCGCGTGGCAAATTCAAGCTCGCGAATTTCCTCTACAGGAATCTGCAGCATGCCGTATGGCGATTCGATCTTTAGTTGATCGAATTCCAGCACCAATTGCAGCTTGCCACCGTCAGCGAACTCCACCTGCATCGTCCGGCTTTCTTGGCTCGCCGCATGTTTGCGATCGCCCGGCGAGACCTGATCTTGCCCAGCCTCTTGGGCCTGCACCCAGGGAAGCACGAAGCTGGCCAGCAAGACTCCCACAACGACCCAAGACCACTGCATGACCAAAGCCAATCTCGGCGATGACATTTGCGGACTCCTTACGCCTGGAAGAAAGCACCGGGAATAAGACGCTGCGGGCCTCGCATTCGTTTCAAAGCGTGACGACCAAACCCGCGGGACCTGCATTGACGACCAACGTTTCGCCCAGCATTTCCTGCTGGCCGCCGCTGGCGTGAATATGACCACAAACGACTAAACGCGGCTGACGATCTAAAATCGTTTGCCGCACCGCGCGACTACCTAGCGAGGTTCCGCGCGACGACTGATCGAGAACGCCCTGCGGCGGCGAGTGGGAAACGAGCACGCCACCACTTGGGCAATCTTGCAGCAGCGAGGTAGCCTCTTCTTCGGTAAAGTCATAACTCCAGCTTCCGAAGGGCGTTACTGGAATGCCGCCGCCCAGGCCAAAGAACGGTACGCGGTCGATCCCCGTTCCTATTCCGTGCAGCACAACCGCCGCAGGCCAATTGGCGCATGCTTGCTGTAGCTCTGGCGTCGATTCGTTGTTTCCGGCTACGACGACCGTCGGGCGATCAATCGCCTGCAGGATTTCGATACATTGCGCCAACCCGCGCCGCGCGTTACCGAAATCGCCTGCGATAACCACGACATCCACCGCCGCCGACCGGCGCACCAGGCTTTGCGCCGCTTCGCGATCGCAGTGCAAATCGCTGGCCAGCAGCAGCTTCATGATTCCGTCCTCAGCGATGCGCCGCATACTCGTGAGATGATACAGCTAACGAAGTTTGCGCCGTGTCACAAGTTCGTCACGACTTTCCGACATTCGCTAATTGCCGCTAATATCCACCGCCTCATTCGCCCAGGCAAGCAATTCTTCCCGGCGCTCGATAATCTCGACCGGCACTTCGTAATAGTGTTTCAGAATCTGCTTTGGACTGGGCTGAAACGGCTCCATGCCGCGTTCGAGATAACATAGCGCCGTCTGTGGAGTCGTTTTGAAGAACAACTGCCCTTTCCAGATGATGCCGAAGAAGATCGTGCCCACATAGAGCCCATGCCCGCCGAACATGGGACGCGCTCTCAGCCGCGGACCGAGCAGCGTTAATTGATCGAGCACGTGATCGCGAAACGGATCCGACTTCATAGCAGCTAACGGCCGCAGAAAGGAAGCTATTCTTCCTCGACGTCCTTTTCGTCTTCGATCGCGCCGACCAGTTGTTCCAGCACGTCTTCCAAGGTAATCAAGCCGACCGTATGGCCTTCGTCTTGCACGACGGCCAGGTGAATATGCCGATCGCGGAACAGCACCAGCAGTTCGTCGCTGCGCGTTTTGGCATCGACCACCAGCGCCTCGCGCAGGATCTCGGTCACGGGTTCTTCGTCGCGTCCTTGAGCGAGGGCTTCCAGGATGTCATAGCTCATCACGATGCCGCGAATGTCGTGAATGGACTTACCAAACACTGGATAGCGC
>JAEZGD010000650.1 GCA_023417165.1 Planctomycetota bacterium | reverse complement strand
GACCACCACCGCGACGCCGTGTTGATCGGACTTGCTGTCCTTCGTTTCGTCGAAGTTGGTGTCGAAGACCAAGCGATAGCTGAAACCGCTGCAACCGCCAGCCGCGATCCCGACGCGGACGAACGTCTCATCGCCGTACTTTTGCGCTTCCATCGCCCGTTTGACTTCCAGGGCGGCTCGTTCGGTCAACGTAACAGACATCGGTCTCTCTCCAAGCAGTAATTTCCACAACCCACTATGTCAAAAGTATACCGTCTGCGGAGCAAAGGGGAAGAGCGGCTATTGGAGTGCCCGCAGGGCCGCGACGCTACGGGCGACCGCGGCGGCGGCAAAGTCGATTTCCTCGCCCGTGGTGAACCGCCCCAGGCCGAATCGCAGGCTGGTGCGAGCCTCGTCGGGCGAGCGGCCGAGGGCTCGCAGGACGTGGCTCGGCTCCGGATTGGCGGCCGTGCAGGCGCTGCCGCTCGAAACGGCCACAGTTTTCATGTGCAGCATCAGGGCTTCGCCGTCGACCCCCGCAAAGGCACAGTTCAGGTTGTTGCCCAGGCGAAGCTGCGGCCGGTCGAGGGCCGGGCCATTCAGGGACACTCCGTCGATCTGGTCGCACAACAATTGGTAAAGCCGGTCGCGCAACGCTTGCTGCCGGGCGGGCTCGGTAGACAGTTCCGCCTGGCAAAGTTCGAGGGCTTTGGCAAAGCCGACAATGCCTGGCACGTTCAGGGTGCCGCTGCGCAAGCCGTGCTCTTGGCCACCGCCGTCCTGTTGCGATTCCAGTCGCACCGGCGGGGCGCTGCGTCGCACGTACAGCGCGCCGATCCCTTTCGGACCATAGATTTTGTGGGCCGAAAAGCTGAGCAAATCGACCCCGAGCGCGGCGACATCGACCGGCAGTTTGCCGACCGCTTGCGTCGCATCGCAGTGCAGCAGCACGCCACGCGCGCGGCAAATCGCTGCGATCTCGGCCAGCGGTTGCAAGACGCCAATCTCGTTGTTCGCCAGCATCACCGAGACCAGGCACGTCTCGTCGCGCAGAGCATCGGCGACTTGCTGCGGATCGAGCCGGCCAGCGGTTGGGGTTTGCCAATCGTCGACCGGCAGCAGCGTGATTTCAAATCCGCGCCGCCCCAAGTGAGCCAGCGGATCGAGGACCGCTTTGTGTTCGGTGGTGACACTGACCAAGTGATTGCCGCGGCGGCGAGTGCGTTCGGCGACACCGCGGATCGCCAGGTTGTTGCTCTCAGTCGCGCCGCTGGTAAAGACGATCTCTTGCGGGGCAGCGCCGATCGCCGCTGCGATGCTTTCGCGGGCGGCATCCACAGCGTCGCGCGCGTCCCAGCCGAACGTGTGGCTGATGCTGCCCGCGTTGCCGAACCGTTCGTTGAAGTACGGCAGCATCGCTTCCAGCACGCGCGGATCGACCGGCGTGGTGGCGTGGTAGTCGAGATAGATCGGACGCGATGCCATGCCTGCTATTCTACTGGGTATGATACGCAGATGCCTGCTTACCTGTATCTCGAAGCGTTGCCCCCGAACACTACCAAGGGGACCATTGTTCGTTTGATCGTGCAATTGGGGGAGCTGGAAAAGCACCGCATTGGCACGATTGAATTGTCCGGCCGCCGGGCGACGGTGGAAGTGCCTGAGGCGTGGCTCAATCGGTTGGTGAAGGCGCTCGACAATGCGACGCTCGGCCATCAGCATATTCGTGCGTGGCGAGCCGTTCCCAAGGCCAGTGTCGCCACGCCAGCTGATGATCACTTTCGCCAGTTGTTGCGTTGGATCGATCAGGAAGCCGCGGCCGAGGCCGACGCCGCCAAGACGCGCATCAAGCGGCTTTCGCCTGCCGATGCCGAACGCACCGGTTCCAGTTTGGTGAACCTGACGATTCGCGACGAAACGACCGGGCTGGGCTCGCGCGTGCTGGTGACGCTGGGCAAGCGCGATCTGTCGCAGAAGCTGCCTTGGACGCGGCTGGGCGTCGGCTCGCCGGTGCTGCTGAGCGAAGAAGGCGTTAAAGACAGCGAGAACCTGCGCGGCATCGTGAGTCAACGCGGTTCGCAAACGATTGAAGTCGCGCTGGCGCGTTGGCCCGAGCCGCAGGCCGATCGCCCGACGTTTCGTATCGATCTGTCGAGCGACGAAGTGGCCCGCGATCGCCAACGCTTCGCGATGCAACGCGCTCTGGCTGCTGAACACGATCGGCTGTCGGAATTGCGCGCGGTGCTGCTAGGCGAGCGTGCGCCCAAGTTCGCCGATGACAGCGGCCCACGCAAGGCGTCGGAAGAAGCTGCGCAGTTCAATGCTTCGCAGAACGCCGCGATTGCGTTTGCGCTGGCGGCCGAAGATGTCGCCATCATTCACGGTCCGCCAGGCACCGGCAAGACGACGACCGTTTGCGAACTCATTCGCCAGGCGGTCGCGCGTGGCGAAAAGGTCTTAGCCTGTGCGCCGAGCAACCTGGCGGTCGACAACATGCTGGAGCGGCTGCTGCGTCATAAACTGAACGCGGTGCGGCTCGGCCATCCCGCACGCGTATTGCCAGAACTGCGCGAGCACACGCTGGATCTGATGGTTGAGAATCATCCTGATCTGAAGGTCGCGCGGCAACTGGTTCGCGAAGCGAATCAACTACGCAATAAAGCCTCGCGCTACACGCGCGCGAAGCCCGAACCGGGCGCACGACAGCAATTGCGTGCGGAAGCCAAGCAACTGGAATTCGACGCCGAACGAATCGAGCGCCAGGTGGTCGCGCACTTGCTCGACCGCGCCGAAGTGTTGTGCGTGACGCTGACGGGGCTCGATAGCGAAGTGCTCGGCGCGCGGCAGTTTGATTTGGCAGTGATCGATGAAGCGTGCCAATCGACGGAGCCTGCGTGTTGGATTCCGTTGCTGCGCTCGCAGCGCGTGGTCCTCGCTGGCGATCACTTTCAATTGCCGCCGACGGTGGTGTCGCACGAAGCCGAGCGCGCCGGCTTTGGCATTAGTTTGCAAGAGCGCTTGATCGAACGCTTTGGTGCTGCGGCGATTTCGCGGCGGTTGACGGAGCAGTATCGGATGCACGCCGCCATCATGAGCTTTTCGTCGGAGGAGTTTTATGATGGCGAACTGATAGCGGCCGACACCGTCGCCGGGCATTTGCTGTGCGACTTAGAAGGTGTGGAACGCTCGCCGCTCACGGAAACGCCGCTGCAATTCATCGATACGGCCGGCGCTGGCTATGACGAAGAGTTAGAGCCTGATGGCGAGAGCCGCCGCAATGTGCAAGAAGCAGACGTCGTGATCAAGCAGGTCGAAGCGCTGTTGGCTGCCGGGGTCGCGCCGCAAGATATCTCGGTGATTGCGCCGTATGCGGCGCAGGTGCGTCACTTGCGCGGCCGCTTGGCGGATTTCGAGATTGAGGTGGATACCGTCGATGGCTTTCAAGGTCGCGAGAAAGAAGCGATTGTCATTTCGTTGGTGCGTTCGAACGCCAATGGCGAGATTGGTTTCTTGGGCGACAAGCGGCGCATGAACGTCGCGCTCACCCGCGCGCGACGCAAATTAATCGTGATTGGCGACAGCGCCACGATTGGCGGGCACGAGTTCTATCAACGCCTGCTCGCCTACTTCGAACTGCACGAAGCGTACAAAACCGTCTGGGAGGAAATGTACGAGTAGGTCGAAGCCATGCTTCGACCATGAATCATAGTGCTTGGACGAAGCACGGCTTCGTCCTACATTTACGGCTGGATCGCCACATCCGATTCGAGCGCCAGATTGGCAATCCGCCGATCGAGGTCCGCCAGTTCCAACTTGTAGATGCGCTTCAAAGCCTGTTCGGCGCCATGTTCCTGCGCCGCCTGGGCGAACTCGAAGATGCGGTGCGGATGGTCGAGCCGTGTAAGGATGGTGGCCAAGGCCACGCTTTGTCCATAGAACGAAGCGCGTTGCTGGCTGGGAATCGGTCCGTCGAGAGCGACCATCATGGCGATTGACATGCGATTGCCGCCGCTGAGCGCCGTTCGCAAATCGCGCAAGTGCCGCTGCTGCTTGGTGAGCGTATCGGCCATGGTGGCGACGCCTTCGTCGAGCCACGGCGGAGGTTGCTCTCCTTGATAACGATCGGCCAGCAGAACGTGCGTCATTTCGTGCGGCAGCGCGGCCAGCATGTCATGCTCAGCGGCCAACAGATCGATGCGACGACGAATGATGCGCTGCGTGTCGCGCGGATGAAACTGAATGAACGTCGAACCCACGGTGCCACGCGCTCCTGCGCCGACCGCTTGCAGATAATCGCTTTGCGAGAAATGCAGGACGACTTCACACACCGGCTGCCAGGCGATCTGCGGAGCATCGCCATTCCAGCGGGTGTGCAGTTCGTTGCGAATCTCTTGGCTGCGCTTGAGAACCGCGGCTTGTTCGGCCGCCGTTCGCGCACCATAAACACGAAAGTTCGTCCGCTCGGCAGCTACGCCCAAAGGCGAGAGACCGGCGATCATTGCCAGTATCAATCCCAGCGAGAAAGCGCTTCGCAACCTCGTGCCCCCTTGTGGCAAGTGCCCGAAGCGGCGGCCAAAGATCGTTCGGAAGCGCGCTCCTGCGGCAGACGAACAGCATTAATACAAGTCTCATGCCGCGCAGCAACAGACGCGGCGGTCGTTTGCGGCAAATGCAGCGCCGCCATAGGCTTACGATTCTAATTCGGCTTCCCGCACGCGTTAGGCAAAAGGTAGGACGCCGCGGGAAGGGGCAGGTCGTGCTAAAGAAGCTGGCAGAGCGCTGCGTGGCTGCGGGCTATTCGCTGACGGCGTTGCGGTCGAGCATGTCGGGCCCTTTGCCGACGACCTTTTCGTAGGTGCCATCGCCAGACTTAACGTACTTGGTAAAGCCCAGGCGTTCGAGCTTGCGGTCGTCCGTTGCGGCTTTGCCCATCGCCTCTTCCGACCATTTGCCGCCCACCGCAGGCGCGGTATAGACGCGGCGAATCGGCGCACCAGTTTCTGGGTGCGTGGTCAGCGGCGCATCGGCCATCCGCTGAAAGAGTTCGAACTGGACACCGCCTTCGCCGTCGGGCAGCACTTCTTCGTATTGATAGAGGGGCATGACGATTCTCCTCGACTGTCTAACTATTCTATCGTGAAAGGCCAGCCCCGGCGGGACAAGGTCCGATGAAGGCGGCGGAAGTAAGAGACAATTGCCGCCGCAGTCCCTACAATTCCCTATACCCGGTTCAATACACCTTTATCCTGGCCTGGCGAGTACTGTGTTTTCGCGCCTGTTGTTGCTCTTCATTGTTGTGCCGTTTGTCGAGCTTTGCCTGCTGCTGCTACTGGGCGAGCTGACGGCGTGGTACGTGCCGATTCTGTTCATCATTGGCACCGGCCTGTTGGGGACGTGGCTGACGCGCACCCAAGGGCTGACGGTCTATCGCCGGATTCAAAACGAACTGGCCGCCGGGCGAATGCCGACCGACTCGATGATCGACGGCGTGATGATCTTTGTCGCGGGCCTGCTATTGGTGATGCCGGGCGTGTTGTCCGACATCCTGGGCATCTCGGCCATGATCCCGCCAGTGAGAGCCTTTTATCGCCGGCAACTGGTCGCGGGGTTCCATCGCACGTTTAAGGTCACCACGGTGGTCGCTGGCGAAACCGTGCAACGCACCGATGTGGTCGACTCGTACGTGGTCGAAAAAGGCAACAAGCTCGAAGACCTGACGTAGTTGTTTACTCGTCCGCGGGTTTGTCGGTCGTTTCCGCTGGCGGCGTGTCATCAGCAGGCTTTTCCTCCGAAGGCGCATCGGCGTTTGCCTTCGGCGCATCGGCAGCAGGCGAAGTTGCCTCTGGCTTCTCCTCCGCGGGCTTGTCGTCTGCTGGTTTCTCAGCGGCCGGTTCCTCTGTGGGCTTGGTGTCGGCGGGCTTGTCCTCTGCCTTGGGCTCTTCGCTGGAAGGCGTCTCTGCCGGCTTCTCTTGGCCAGGCTTTTCCTCCGCAGGCTTCTCCTCGGTGGGAGCGGCCATTGGCGGCGGCAAGCCTGCGGCCCGTTGGTTGACTTCCAGCATTTTGCGTAATGGGAAGTCGGCTGGCAGGCCGCTGTATTCCAACTGCGTGAGCACCCGGACGTAATTCTCAATGCTGTCGACAACGTTGCCTGTGTCGACGTCATCCATCATGCTGGGATACTTTTCGTAGACCTTCGCCCATTCCTTCCAGGCCTTTTCGTACAGCTCCTTAGCGCCGTCTTGGCCGGTGGTGCCGGCTTCGAGGATGCCTTCGCTATAGGCCTTCTCAGCGTCGCTGATGTACTGCCGGGCGGCGAGGGCCTCGGCCGATTGCTCGACCTCGCAGCGCGTCTTCCAATAGACATAGTTGACGATGCTGCGATAGCGATCGATGCGCGTTGCCATCTCGAGCGCGTCGACGTGCTCGCGCGCCACGCGCTTGGCTTCGCGGCGATTGGCCGTCGGAGCGCGGTTTGCGATTTCGTCCGGCGTGACGTTCACCCGTTGTTGCAGTTCATAGACCTGCGAGGCTTGCTGATCGGTGCGCTGGTTGGCGGGCGTCTCCAGAACCAGACGCTCGTCGGGACGCAGCTTGGCCAGCTTCTCTTGATAGATCTCATCACGCACGCCCGGCGCGAGCTCTTCAGTCAGCTTTTTGAGCGCATCGTCGGCCCGCTGCTGATA